>NZ_VRYY01000062.1 GCF_015731765.1 Nitratidesulfovibrio oxamicus | reverse complement strand
GCGCCGGCAAGCCGCTGGCGGTAGCGCGCGGTCAGGCGCATGCGCGCCGGGGCGAATTCGCCGGGCAGGCGGGCCAGTTGCACGCGGCCTATGGCGGCCATGATGTTGCTCATGTGGTAGCGCCAGCCCTGCCGGGTAACGTCGAAATCCCAGCTGCGCTGGCCGGAGAAGCGTTTTTCCGTGTCGTTGGCCACGGACAGGAGGCGTGCGTCGCGGCACAGTTGGGCCACGGTCTGGTCGGCGGTGACGATGCACCCGCCCTCGCCGCTGGTGATGTTCTTGATGCCGTCGAAGCTGAAGCAGGCGATGTCGCCGAAGGTGCCGATCATGCGGCCATCGTGCAGGCAGCCGAAGGCGTGGGCCGCGTCCTCGATGACGCGCAGGCCGTGCTTCTGGGCAAAGGCGTACACCGCGTCCAGCCCGGCGGGGTTGCTGGCGTAATGCACCGGCATGATGGCGGCGGTGCGCCCGGTCAGGCGGCGCTCTGCGTCGGCGAGGTCGATGGTGCAGGTTTCCGGCAGGGCCTCGCAGGCCACGGGCACGGCCCCGGCCCCGCTGATGGCCTGGAACGAGGCCACGAAGGTCAGCGACTGCACCAGCACTTCCGCGCCCGGCTGCACGGCGGCCTGCACGGCCAGGTGCAGGGCGGCGGTGCCGGTGTTGGCGGTGACCACGTTCTGCGCGGGCACGCCGAGGTAGGCGGCGATGTCTTCTTCAAAGCGCTTCACTTCGTTGCCCATGCCGAGGTAGCCGTCCTCGAGGATGACGCGGCTGACGGCGTCGGCTTCGGCCTGGCCCACGATGGACCGGGAAAGACGCAAGGCGGGGGTGGTCATGGCGTGTCGCTCTGGTGTTGGCGCGGACGCGGGAGCGCCGCGAGGCAGGTTGTGGACGGGAAATTCGGTGTCGGCCCCGTGGTGGCCGTGGGGCCGCCACGGGGCCATCATGAAATCGGACTGGTGCGTGTGCGTGCTGTTGTGATGCGGGCGGCGTCCTGTGGCAACTATGCCCGCTGCCCGCCGCCTACCAGCGGTACGGAATCTCCGGCGCGTCTTTCGGCGCGCGTTCGCTTTCCGTGGGGTCGTGCGGAATGTCCGCGCAGTTGCAGATCAGCGCGGGTGTTTCGCCCACCGCCGTGAACCCGTACCACACCAGCGGCGGGATGCGCAGCAGCCGGTAGTCGTCCGGCCTGCCCAGCAGGAATTCTTCCGTCACCCCGAAGGTGGGCGAGCCGGGGCGGCTGTCGTGGATGACCACCTTCATCCGCCCCACGGGCACCGCAAAGTGCTGCGTCTGGCGGGTGTGGCGCTTCCACGCCTTTACCGCGCCGGGTTCCACTTCCGAGAAGTACAGTTCGCCGAAACTCGTGAACATGGGCGAATCGGGCCGCAGCATTTGCAGCACCGGGCCGCCCTCTGTCGGGATGACGCGCAGGTCCAGCGTCACCACCCCGTCAATGGTCGTGGCGTTCACGGCAGCATCCTTTGCGCGGCGGGCTATTTCGCCCAGGCAAGGCCCTTGGCGGCGGCCTTGTCGGAGTATTCCGCGATCTGGTTCATGGTGAAGGCGTACATGTCCGGACGGGCGGCACCCTGCGGCGCGTAGAACGCGCGGTACCATTCCGCCGTGAAGCGGATGGTTTCGGCAAAGTTCAGCGTGGCCTGCCAGCCAAGGTACGCCAGCGACTTGTCGCAGCACAGCTTGAGCAGGGTGCATTCCTTCATGCCCGCCTGCCCTGCGCGGTCCATTTCGCTGGCGAATCCGGGCCAGTACGGGGCCAGGGCGTCCACCACCTCGGCCACGTTGTTGTTCACGTCCGCCGCCGGGCCGAAGTTGTAGGCCTCGCCCGAAAGGGGGAACGGCCCCTGCTCGTTCAGCAGCAGCTTGGCACCCAGCCACAGGTAGCCGGAAAGGGGCTCCAGCACGTGCTGCCAGGGGCGCGTGGCCCACGGGCTGCGGATCTGCACGGCCTTGCCCTCGGCCCACGCCCGCGCGCAGTCGGGCACGATGCGGTCCGCCGCCCAGTCTCCGCCGCCGATGACGTTGCCCGCGCGGGTGGTGGCGCAGCGCACGCCGTTCCTGAAGAACGAGCGGAAGTACGAGTGCGCGATGATCTCGGCGCAGCCCTTGGACGCGGAGTACGGGTCCTCGCCACCAAGGTGGTCGGTTTCGCGGTAGCCCCACACCCACTCGTCGTTGCGGTAGCACTTGTCCGAGGTGATGCACACCACGGCCTGCACCGAAGGCGCGCAGCGCACCGCCTCCAGGATGTTCAGGGTGCCCATGGCGTTGGCCTCTATGGTGGCCGCCGGGTCGTCGTACGACTTGCGCACCAGGGCCTGCGCCGCCAGGTGGAACACCACCTCGGGCGCGAAGTCGGCCACGGCCTTGCACACCGCCGCGCGGTCGCGGATGTCGGCGCGGATGTCCGTGATGCGGGCGCCAAGGCCCATCTCGTCGAAATTGGCGGGGCTGGTGGGCACATCCACCGACAGCCCGGCCACTTCCGCGCCAAGCTGCAACAACCACGCGGTCAGCCACGACCCCTTGAACCCGGTATGGCCGGTGACCAGCACCTTGCGGCCGCGATAGGCATCTGCAAACATTGTATGTCTCTCCGTTCAGGGGAGTTTTGTCAGCCTCCGGCGGGCTGGGGGCTATGCCCCCAGCACCCTCGAAATATGGTAGTGCGGAGTCTGAGACGGGAATGAAACCAAGCCGGTTTTTTCAGATGGGATTTTCGTTCGCTGGCAAGGAAAACAAGCCCGCCATGAGGGAGTATACTCTTGCTGTATTCGACCGAATGGCGGGCGCAGTTTGACCGCTTTGCGCTCGATGCCCGTAAGGCTCTCAGGTTCGCCTAACGGGCACGCTTCGCGCCCTTCGGGTCGGTCCGCCAGCGGGCGAAAGGCCCATCTGAACCGTGATCAGGCTATACCTTGAAGCCCTTGGCCCAGGGCGCACTGCCCTTGTCCCACATGGCGTTCAGCTTCTGCCAGTCGCGCAGGGTGTCCATGCATTCCCAGAAGCCTTCGTGGGGGTACATGGACAGCTGACCGTCGGCGGCCAGGCGTTCCAGCGGCTGCTTTTCCAGGTCGCACGATTCGTCCTCGTCCAGGTAGTCGAGAAATTCGCGCTTGAACACGAAGAAGCCGCAGTTGATGTATTCGTTCAGCACCGGCTTTTCCTGCCAGGACAGGATGTTGCCGTCAGCGTCGGTCTGCACCGCGCCAAAGCGCGAGGGCATGCGCACGCCGGTGAAGGTGCCGATCTTGCCAGACTTCTTGTGGAACTCCACCAGCTTGTCGATGTCGATGTCCGACACGCCGTCACCGTAGGTGACCATGAAGCGGTCGGTGTCGATGTGCTGGGCCACCCGCTTGATGCGCGCGCCCTTCAGGGTTTCCTGCCCGGTGTCGCACAGGGTCACCTTCCAGTCGGTGCAGCTGTTGCACTCGTGGGTGGTCATGGCGCCGGTGGCGAGGTCCACGGTGAAGTCGGTGTTGCGGATGCGGTAGTCGTGGAAATACTGCTTGATCACCTCGCCCTTGTAGCCCAGCGGCAGGATGAAATCCTTGTGGCCGTGGCGGGCGTAGATGCTCATGATGTGCCACAGCACCGGGCGGCCGCCGATCTCGACCATGGGCTTCGGCTTGAATTCGGTTTCTTCGCGCAGGCGGGTGCCCTTGCCCCCGCACATGATGATGACCTTCATGCGATACCTCGTGATGGGGTAATGTGCTGTCGTCGTCCGGGTTGTTATAGCAGAACGCGCGGCGTTGCGGAACGGCCTGCTGCCCTGCGTGCCCGGACGGGTGTGGGCAATGTTGCCGGGGCCGGGGTGCGCAGGGTCGCGTGGTGCGCGCGGCATACGCGGCCTACGTTGCGCGGACGATGAAAACCGTGCAATGCGGCTGCGTTGCCGTTCGGATGTACGGGATGGAAGGGGTGCGGTGGCGTCATGATGACGTGCGGAACCTCCGTTCCGCGCGCGGGTGGGTGGCCGACAATCCGGGGGCGGCGCGGCACACTGGCGCGCCGCGTTTCCGCCGGAATTTCCGGCCCTTCTACGTGGCGTGCTAGATACGCTTGCGCGTGGCGCTTGTCCATAGGTGCGGCACGTGATTTTCGCGGGGGCAGTCCCCCCCGCCGTCCGGTTGGGGGCGGCGCGCCGGGTCTGCTCAGGGAAACCGCTTGCCCGCCTTCTGTTGACGCAGCAACTCCTCGAACTGCGCGGCGGGCACCGGAGGCGAGAACAGGTAGCCCTGCCCCCTGCCGCACCCCAGCGATTTCAGCAGCACGAACTGCTCCATGGTTTCCACGCCCTCGGCCAGCGAGATGACGCCAAGCCCGGCGGCAATGCCCAGCATGGCCCGCAGCAGCGCCAGCGACGAGGCGTCGGGCAGGTCCTTCACGAACGAACGGTCGATCTTGATGACGTCGAACGACAGCGATTGCAGGTACGACAACGACGAATAACCGGTGCCGAAGTCGTCCAATAGGATGCGCACGCCAAGATCCGTTACCGCGTCGAGCATGGTCCGGGCCTTGTCGATGTTTTCCATGTACACGGTTTCGGTAACTTCCAGAGCCAGTTGCGCAGCGGGTAGCCCGCTGGCGTCGAGAATGGCGCGGATGCCCCCCGACAGGTTGCCGCGTTGCAGGTGGCGCGCCGAAATGTTGCACGATACGCGCAACCGGCCCAGACCCGCTTCCGTCCATGCCTGCACCTGCGGGCAGGCCTGCGACAGCACGGCCATGTCGATGCTGGTGACAAGGCCCGTCTGCTCGGCCACGGGAATGAACTCGGCGGGCGAGACCAGGGTGCCGTCCGGCTTGCGCCAGCGCGCCAGCGCCTCTGCCCCCACGATGCGTCCGCTGCCCAGGTCCACCACAGGCTGGTAGTAGGGCACGATGTGCCCCAGCGTGATGGCGGGGCGCAATTCTGCCTCCACCTCCAGGCGGTGCTGGGCCGCGCGGGTCAGTTCCGGGGTGTAGAGGTGATAGGTGTTCTTGCCGGATGTCTTGGCCCGGTACATGGCCAGGTCGGCGCAGCGCACGAGATGTCCCCCGGTGTCTCCGTCGGCGGGAAAGGCGGCGATGCCGATGCTGACGCCAAGGTACACTTCGGAATGCGCCACGCGGAATGGCGTGGAAAATTCCGCGACGAGCCGTTGCGCCAGTTCGGCATGGGCCTCGGCTCCGCCTGGCGCCGCCGTGACGATGATGAATTCGTCGCCGCCAAGGCGCGCCACCGTCTCGTCGGGCCCCAGCACTTCCAGCAACCGCCTGCCCACCTCCATCAGCACCACGTCGCCCGTGGCGTGGCCCATGGAGTCGTTGACCAGCTTGAAGTCGTCCAGATCCAGCAGCAGCACGCCCAGCGGCTGTTCCGTGCGGCGGGCGTGGGCCAGCATGCCGTCAAGGGTTTCCAGCCCGCGCAGCCTGTTGGCGAGGCCGGTGAGCGAATCCGTGAAGGCCAGTTCCTGCAGCTGCGCTTCGGCCAGCTTCATGTCCGTGATGTCGCGGATGAAGGCCACCGACTGGCGGGTATGGGGAATCATGGTCACGGTCATGGCCACATGATGCAGCCCCCCGGCGGCGTCGATCAGCCGGGTTTCGTATTCGCGCGGGGCGGCAACGCCGTTGCGCCGGTCGGCATGGTACCCCAGCATGCGGGGCAGGTCGTGCTCGTGAAAGAAGCCGGTCCACGACGGGCGGTTGTCCAGGTCGGCCTCGCCCATGCGGACCAGCCGCAGGAATTCCGGGTTGGCCAGCGCGATGGTGGTGTCCTCGTTGATGAGGATGGCGGGCGTGCCGGTGTTCAGGAACATGGCCCGGTACTGCTCTTCCGACTCTTCCAGCATCCGCCGGGTGTGTTCCAGGTCGCTGATGTCGATGAAGGTTTCGAGCAGGTATTCCTTGCCCTTGCGCGATATGGGCACCACGGACTTCAGGATGTCCAGGTTGCCGGTGGCCGTCAGCAGGGTGCGCCTGGCATGATCCATGGGCAGCCCCAGGTCGCACACCGGGCATGCGCCTTCTTCCGCCGGGCATGCGAACTGGTGGCAGCGTCTGCCGGCCACCTCTGCGGCGTCGCGCCCCAGCAGCGCGCAGGCGTGGCTGTTGATGCTGACGATGGCACGGGTTTCGCGGTCCACCAGCATGACGCCCACCTTGAGGGCGTCGAGCATCTCGGACAGGAACTGCTCGTTTTCGCGGATGGATTGGAACGCCCACGAGGTGACCAGGGCCAGCCTGTCCAGTTCGTCGCCGCCCTGCGGCATGGTGGCCAGCCTGGCGGCGGGCACGTTGGCGGCAACCTGGGCGCTGAGTGCGGCAAGGCGCGACAGTACCCGGTTGTCAAGGAACAGCAGGCCTGCGATCAACGTCAGGATGCTGAGCGTCAGCACCACCAGCAGGCCGCTGTGCACGATGTTGCGGGCGGTTTTGCCCAGGGCGCGGGGTGCCTGGACGGTGACGGCCAAGGGGGCGCCGCCGCCAAGATCGGGCAGCACCGCTCCGCTCCAGATGGTGTCCGAGGTCGTGTGCACCAGAGGGGCGAAGGGGGCGGTGGCCGTCGCAGTGGCAAGTTCGCCCAGCACGGGGGGCAGGCGGTCCGGCGTGGCTGGCGCGATGCCCAGAACCAGCTCCGTCCGGTGCGAAAGTTCTTTCTGGTATTCCGCGTCGACAAGGCGGAACATCCACATCCAGCCGCGTGCTTCGCGGCTTTGTTGCGAATCGAGTACCGGGCGACACGCGGCCATCCAGATGTCGTCATCCAGATGCACCAGCCCCAGCGCGCCTTCTCGCGAACCGCCACTGGGCAGGCTGGCGGCATGCCGTCGCACGAAGGCGACAAGGGACGGCTCCGGCATGCCCAGCCTGTCGCTGACGGTGCCAGGCGCGGCGGCGTGCCGCACCGAGCCGTCCGGCGCGATGAAGATGATGGCGTCCAGGTGTTGGTCGCGAAAGACTTCGGGGGTGATGTTGCTTTCGATGTAGGCGGGGTTGCCGTCGGCCATGAACTGGTAGGAATCGTCCCACCATGCCCAGTCCTTGAGCAGGGCGTCCACACGCTGCTCGTCGTGCAGGATGGCGTTGCCCGCACGGTGCGCGTTGGCCACGGACAGGTCGTGTTCGAAGGCGTCGAGCCTGCCCACCACCAGAGAGCCGGTGGCCAGCACGCATATCAACCCCAACGCGCAGAAGATGCCGGTCAGCCCGATGGCGGCCCCGCCGCGCAGGCTGCGACGGGGGCCAGTTGTCCTCTGCAGGTCATCCGGTTGCGGACCCGCCGGGGAGCGGTCTGGAATATCCGTATGCATCGTTTCTGCCTATGAATTCGTCTGAACCATATTCCCAGAAATGATGCATGTGGCGAGTCTCGTCAACAGGTGGCCCGGGCGCTGACCGTCTTTACTACGCCTGACTGGCCACCTGCGCGAAAAACTCCAGCAGCGGACCTTCCGCGCCCTGTTCCACCACGCACGGCCAGTTCAGCACCTGCGTGCCCACCCGTTCCGACACCGGGCAGGCCCCGGCGGCATAGCCCAGCGAGGCCAGCCCTGCCCGTGCGCCCACGATGGGATCCATGAACCACGTCCATGCGGTGTGCACCCGCGTGTCCATTAGTGCTTTCAGTGCCTCGGCGCGGGGGTGGGTGAACGCCAGCCGGTGGGCGACGATGCGCAGCGCCGGGTCGGCATAGGCGGCGGGCAGGTGTGCGGCCAGCGGCGTGCCATGGGCGGCGGCGAGGTAGCGTT
>NZ_VRYY01000061.1 GCF_015731765.1 Nitratidesulfovibrio oxamicus | reverse complement strand
ACCGGCTGCCACGCGGCCAGCACGGCGCGTCCGCGCGGGTCGGTGGTCAGGGCCTGGCCGGTGTTGCCTTCCAGCGCGGCGCGCACGGCATCGGTGCCCACCTTGTCGCGCAGCACGTCCAGTTCGTCGGAAGAGGTGCGCAACGAGGTGCGCAGCAGCCCGTCCGGACCCACCAGATAGGTTTCGCCGGTCTTGCCAAGGCCGAACGCCTCGAATCGTCCACCGGACAGCATCAGGCTGTTCAGCTTGGCCACGGGCAGGCTGAAGGCCAGCACGGCGGCGTACTTGCCGCCCTTGCCGCCATCGAACACCGGGGTGGCCAGAAAGGCGCACGGGGCGTTGCCCGCAGGCTCGTACGGGGCAAAGTCGCTCTGGGCCACCTCGCCCGCGCGGCCCGCCTTGCCCGATGCGTCCGCGGCGCGGAAGACGGCGGCAAGGCCGGTCCTGGAGAACGGGCCGTCGGTGGCTCGCTGGGCGAAGTCGAGGTTCTTGCGTACGGAATAGATCACCCGCCCGGTATCGGGGGCCAGCAACAGCACGTCGGCATAGCCGAACCGCTCGGCAAAGTCGCGGAAGGCGGGGTGGAACTTCAGGTGGTTGTCCACGTAGCCGCAGACGAGGTCCGCGGGTTCGTCCAGTTTCTGGCGCTCGCCGGGGGCCGCCGGGTTGCGGTGGATGTAGTGTTCCCACAGCAGTTGCGCGTTGGGATCGGTGGGTACGTAGTCGGCGGCGGCGCGGGGGGCATAGCCCGGTGCGGCGGCGGCGTTGCGGGCAAAGGCGTTCCAGCCAAGAAAGGCGGGGCCTGTCACGGCTTCGGTCAGGGCGGGGCGCAGGGCGGCCAGCGCATCCGGGGGTGTTTCGGATTCGTGGCGGACCAGGTCCACGTCATAGGCAAAGGCCAGGCTGGCGTCGATGGCCGTGCGGTCACCGGCGTACACGGCAAGCTGGTCGGCCATCAGCTCCATCAGGTCGGCCACCTGGGCAGACTTCACGCCGCGCAGGGTGGCCAACTGGCCCTGCGCCCGTTCCTGCAGGGCGGCGGCGCTGGTGCGCCCCACCTCGTGCATGCCGCCCGCGCCCACCCACCACAGGGTGGCCGCGATGCCGAAGCCGCTTGCCGCCAATACCGAAAGAAACCCCAGGAGCAACTGCCGTTTGAGGGTCATGCCCGCACCTTGATCCCTTGGCGCCATACCGATGGCGCACAGTGAAACAGACTCCGGACGCGGGCGTGGTGGCCCTGTCCGGCGACCGCGCGCAGTTCTCCATCGATCCGGCGCGGCGGTTGGCGCGGGGATGCCGGGTTGCGGCCCCATGCGCCACGTACGCCCGCGGTGCCGGGCGTACGGAGCGGGCGGCGCGGTGTGTTCGTCCTGAAGTCCGGGGTGCCGCCCACGGGAGCACCGTTCACATTTTTGAGGGTGATGTCAAAGTGGGAAAGGGGCGGTGTTGTGCGAATATTGTCAAATACTACGAACCTGAGTGGCGGAAAGTTGTAAAACAGCCCGAGGTGCGGGCAGTTGGATGCGAGACGGCAGCGTACCCGCAACACAACGGGCGGGCAGGCTTTCGCCCACCCGCCCGGAACGTGTGCATGCAGGAATCCGGCGTCGCAACGCGACGCGGCGCGGCGTTCCGCCTACAGTTTCTTGACCTCGGTGTACCAGCCGCCCGCCTGTTCCAGCAGGCCGTACAGGCGGCCCACCAGCGCGTGCGGGTCGGCCAGATAGCCTTCCAGAAGCAGGCTGGCCTCGAACAGTTGCAGGGTGGCGCTTTCCACCATGGGGTCTGCCGGATCCGCCTTGTGGATGCGCAGCAGGTTGCGCAGGATGGGGTGGTCGCGGTTCACTTCCAGCACCTTCTTGGGGATGGACTCGTCGCGCTGCATGACCTTGAGCAGCTTTTCCATGGACGAGGTCACCGTGCCGTCGGGGCTGACCAGGCAGGCCGGGCTGTCGGACAGGCGGTGCGAGACGCGCACCTCGGTCACCTTGTCGCCCAGCAGGTCCTTCATGCGGGCCAGCAATGCGTCGAAGGCGGGGGCTTCGGATTCGTCCAGCGGCTCGGCTTCCTTGCGTTCCTCCACGGTGGGGAAGGCGTCCAGGGTGGCGGCATCGGCGTGTTCCACGGCCTTCAGGGCGAAGTCCTTGTAGTTGCCCAGCGCGTCCATGACGAACTCGTCGATGGGCTCGTACAGGAACAGCACCTCCAGCCCCTTCTTGCGGAAGATTTCCAGGTGCGGGTTCAGCCGGGCGGCCTCGCGGTTTGGCGCGGAGATGTACCAGATGTCCTTCTGGCCTTCACGCGCGCGACCGATGTAGTCGTCGAGCGAGGACAGCCCCTTGGCGTCGTCGTGGTGCGAGGTGTTGCAGCGCAGCAGGCCCGCGAACTTTTCGCGGTTGGCCCAGTCGGTGTGCCCCAGCTTGAACACCTTGCCGTGGCTGCGCCAGAATTCCGCGTACTTGTCCGCATCGGACGCGGCCAGCTTTTCCAGATGGCCAAGCACCTGCCTGGTCACCGTCTGGCCGATCTTGCGGATGACCACGTTCTCCTGCAGCGTCTCGCGCGAGATGTTCAGGGGCAGGTCTTCCGTATCCACCACGCCCTTCACGAAGCTGAGGTATTCCGGCAGCAGGTCCTTGTTCTCGCGCTGGATAAGCACCCGGCGCACGTACAGGTCGAGGCCCCAGCGGTCGCGGCCCATGCCGAACAGTTCCTGCCCGTGCGGCGGCACGAACATGAGCGCGGTGAACTGCACCGGCGCGTCCACGGAAACGTGGATGGTTTCCAGCGGGGCGCCGCTGTCGAAGGTGAGGTACTTGTAGAAGTCCTCGTACTGTTGCGGGGTGACCGAAAACTTCGGTTCGCGCCACAGGGCCGGGGTGGTGTTCACCCGTTCGCCCTCGACCATGATGGGGAAGGGCAGGAAGTTGGAGTGGGTGCGCACGATGGCTTCCAGGCGGTGGCGTTCCAGGAATTCCGCCGCGTCTTCCTTGATGTGCGCTTCTATGATCGTGCCGCGCGCCGGGGCGTCGGCATCGCCCGCGGCGTCCACCTCTGCCACGCTGAACGAGCCGGAACCGTCCGATTCCCAGACGTGGGCGGTAGCGCCGGGCTGGCACGAGCGCGAGGTGACTTTCACCGTGTCCGCCACCATGAACACCGAGTAGAAGCCCACGCCGAAGCGACCGATGATGGACGCGGCGTCGGTGGGGGCTGCGGAGGTCGGGGACGCGGATTCACCGTCGGCATCGCCTGCGGCGGCGTCGGCCTTGGCCCCGCCGTTCAGGCCCTGCCCCATCCCGTGTTCCGCCATGAACCGTTCCGAGCCGGACCGGGCGATGGTGCCCAGGTTGTCGATGAGTTCCTGCCGGGTCATGCCCACGCCCGTGTCGGCAATGCGCAGGATGCGCGCGTCCTTGTCCACGGTGATGGTGATGTCCAGCGGCAGGTCGGGCGCGGTCACGGCGTCGCCCCGACTCTGGAAGAAGCGCAGCTTGTCCAGTGCGTCTGATGCGTTGGAGACCAGTTCGCGCAGGAAAATCTCGCGGTTGGTGTACAGCGAGTGGGTGATGATGTGCAGCAGTTTCTGCACTTCGGTGCGGAATTCATGGGTCTCATGCGCGGCGGCGGTCATCGTCTCCTCCTGTGAAAGGCGTGGTCTGGTGATCGGAAAGGGTTCGCCCGGCATGCCTGAAGGGGCCGGGCCTGTCCGAATGTTGTACAATTGTTCCGTGCCGTTGCGACCGGAAAATTCCCAGTGCAGATAGTGTCGGAGCGGCGCGTGTCAAGATGGCACCGGCAGGGAAGGAAAGACGCGAAGCGCCCGTGCGGGGCGCTCATGCAGCACGGGACGCCCGCCGTGGCGCGAACGGCCCGTGGAACTGGTCCGGGCGGCTGGCCCATCGCCCCGGTCGGGAACGGCGAACGGGAAACGGAAAGGATGTGGCGCGAGGGCGCTCCGGCCCGTCTCGCCTTTCCGAGGCCCTTTCGGTGAAGGCGTACTACGCCGCCGGGGCGTCCAGTTTGAAGCGCACGCGCAGCACACCGTTCTCGAAATCGTGGGAGACGATCCGGAAGGCGCCCACTTCCGCCGTGTTGGCCACATGGGCGCCGCTGCACGGGCAGGCGTCGAAATCGCCCACCCGCACGATGCGCAGGGTGTCGCCCGCGCCGTCCGGCAGGCGGCCAAGGTCGAAGCGGCTTGCGGCTTCCGTGCGGTCCATGTCCACGGCGGTGACCGGAAGGTTGCCGGACAGCACGCGGTTCACTTCGGCTTCTATGGCGCGGGCTTCCGCGTCGTCGAGCGGGTGGTCGAAGTGGTAGTCGCACTTGGATTTCTTGGGGTTGACGTGGGCGCTGAAGCAGCGCCCGCAGCCGTGGCGGGCCACCATCACGCCGTTCAGGACGTGTTCGGCGGTATGCATGCGGGGGGCTTCGTCCTTGCTCATGATGGGCTCCGTGGGGGTTGCGGTTGCCGGGCGCTCGCGCGGGTGGCGCTTGCGCCGGGCATGGGATACCTGTGTGGTGTGCTGGCGAGGATGGCGGTGTTCGCTCTCGTTGGCGCGTGTACGCCATGGGCCGACCACTGCGCCGGGCGAAGATACAGGAGATGCTGCATGGATTTCAAGGCGCTGGCCGATCTGGTGGAAAACGGACTGCCGTTCCAGAAGCTGCTGGGCATCCGGGTGGCCGAGATGGAAGCGGGCCGGGTGAAGCTGTTCATTCCGTACCGCGAGGAACTGGTGGGCGATACCCGGCGGCCTGCCCTGCATGGCGGGGTGATATCGTCGCTGGCCGACGTGTGCGCGGGGTTTGCGGTGTGGACCAGGTGTCGCATCGACGACCGCATCGCCACCATCGACTTGGTCATCGACTACCTGCGGCCCGCCTCCGCCAGCGACCTGTACGCCGAGGCCACGGTGAAGCTGCTGGGCAACCGGGTGGGCAACGCGCAGGTGGTCATCTGGTCCTCCGACAGGCCGGACCGGCATGTGGCCGAGGGGCGTGGTGTGTATAACATCAGAAGGGGATAACTCTGCATCGGCCTGCCGGAACCACATGCTGCGAAACGGCTGGACACGTGGCTGTTTTTTTAATAAAAATAGTATATTGAAGTGCGTGGTAATGAATTTTTCATGACGGTTTCCGGTATTTTGCAGTCTGTTTTTCCGTTCCGGGGGGAACGGCAAGCACCGTGCTGGCTGCCAATGCACGCCTGCCCCTAGCCGGCCAGAACATCCGCCCGACGCCATGTCGGGCGGGGTGGGTCGGGCAGACGGCTGTTCCGGTTCACGGGATGGCCAATGACTCCGAGCATGCATCGCGCCGGCGAGGGGGGGCGCGCCGCGGGCCGTCCTGTCCCATGGGCGGAATGTGCCTGCGTATGACGCATTGTGTCGGGGCTGTCACGGAACCTGCCGGAGAGTGGGGCCTTCTGAACGTCTGTTTTATGACAAGGTGATGTGATGATTACATTTTTTGCCTCATTGCCGATGCGGATGAAGGTGCTTGCCATCATGCTGCTTCCGCTGGTGGCGTTGATGGCGTTTTCCGGATCGCTCGTCATGAGCAAGCGCGCCGTCATGGTCGAGATGCAGGATGTGGAGCGCCTTGCCGCCCTTTCCGTGACCGTTGGCGATGTCGCCCACGAATTGCAGAAGGAGCGGGGGCTTTCGTCGGGGTTCCTCGCCAGCCGCGGGGAGCGGTTCGGCCCGGATCTGGCCGCCCAACGGCGCGATTCGGACAGTGCGCTGGGCAAGCTGCGTGCGCGCTTGCGCGTGTTTCAGGCGGAAGGTTTTCCCCCGGAAACAAGGGCCGCCCTCGGCAAGGTGGAGAGCGAACTTGGCGGCATCGACGGGAAGCGTCGCGAGGTGGACGCCTTGGCGCTCAAACCGGCCGGAATCATCGCGTCGTACTCCGAAACCATCACGTCATTGCTGGAAGTGAATGCCTTCATTTCGCGCGCCAGTTCCGAGCCGCGGGTGCTCGGACGCATAGTGGCCTATGATTCGCTGTTGTGGGCCAAGGAGTACGCGGGGCGCGAACGGGCCACGCTCAACGGCATGTTCGCCCAGGGGACGATTCCGGTCAATCTGTTCCGCTCGTGGCTGACCGTGCTCGCCGCGCAGGACGAGCGGCTTGCCACATTCAAGGCGCTTGCCGCGCCCGAAGACGCCGCCTTGCTGGAAGCGCGGCTGACCGGTCCCGCCGTGGCGGAGGTCGCCCGGATGCGGGCTCTGGTGATGGCCGGGACTCAGGGCGAGGCGCTTGGCGGTGATGCTGCCGAGTGGTTCAAGGCCTCCACGGCACGCATAGAACTTTTGCGCCAGGTCGAGGTGGGCCTGGGCGATGCCCTGATGCAGCTCGCCAACCGCCTGGGCCGGGACGCCAGGATGGATATGCTCGTCTACGTTTCGGTGGCTGGCGGGGCGTTGGCAGTCACGCTGGCCGTGGGGCTGCTGGTCTTCGTCTCGATCAATACGCCCTTGCGTCGCGCTGTGGCCTTTGCCGAAGCCGTGGGCAAGGGCAATCTGGACCATCCCCTGGATGTGCGGCAGGCCGACGAAATAGGCACGCTGTGCACTGCCATGGCGAGCATGGTCGGCAACCTGAAACTCAAGATCGCGGAAGCGCAGGCGCAGACGCAACTCGCGGCCCGGGAGACGGAGCACGCGCGCACGGCGCAGGCTGAGGCGGACGAGGCCCGGGCCGAGGCGGAACGGGCACGCCGGAACGGCATGTTGCAGGCGTCGGTGCGCATGGAAGACATGGTTCGCAAGCTCACCGGTGCGTCCGAGGGCATTGCGGCCCAGGTGGTGCAGTCCAGCAGGGGCGCCCAGGCGCAAAAAAACCGCGTTGCCGACACGGCGCTGGCCATGGAGCAGACCAACGATGCGGTCTTGGACGTGGCCCGGAGCGCCGGACTGGCGTCGGAAATGTCGCACGAGGCCCGGCAACTGGCCAGCGACGGCGCCAGTGTTGTCCGCCAGATGGTGGGCATGGTGGGCGACGTGCGCGTGCAGGCCCTGCAGCTCAAGGGTGATATGGAAATCCTTGGCACGAACGCCGCCAATATCGGGCAGGTGCTCGGCGTCATCAACGATATTGCGGATCAGACGAACCTGCTGGCGCTGAACGCGGCCATCGAGGCCGCCCGTGCGGGAGATGCGGGGCGCGGTTTTGCCGTGGTGGCGGACGAGGTGCGCAAGCTGGCGGAAAAGACCATGACCGCCACGAAGGAAGTGGCAGAGGCCGTGATAGGCATACAGAACGCCACGCGGTCCAATGCGGAAAGCGTTTCGCAGACCGTGGGCAGCATAGAGAACGCCACGGGCATGGCAGAGGCGTCGGCGCGGTCGCTGGAAAGGATCGTGGACATGGTGACCCAGGCCAGCGACCAGGTGCGGTCCATTGCCGCCGCGGCGGAACAGCAATCCACCGCAAGCAGAGAGATCAGCGGCTCCCTGACCGACATCAACGCCATCGCCAACGATACCGCCAGGGGAATGGAACATTCGACCCTGGCCGTGGAGGAGCTTGCGTCGCTGGCCAGGGCCTTGCAACAGATGGTGACCGAAATGGCGGCGGAGGGGCGGGCCTAGGGTCGGCCTTGCGCCGGGCACGGAACCGGTGAGAACGACACGAGAAAAACGGCCCTCCGCCATGGCGGAGGGCCGTTTTTCTCGTGTCGGGTTGCCGGGCGGCGCACGCTGGCGTGGCGTGCGCCGTGGCGGGCTACTTCGACAACGACTGCTCCTGCACGCGCGGCCCGCCCGCGCCGGGCGCACCTGCCGGAGCCGGGGCGTGCGGCGGCA
>NZ_VRYY01000060.1 GCF_015731765.1 Nitratidesulfovibrio oxamicus | reverse complement strand
AGCACCCGGCCAGCGTGGTTGCCAGCATGGCCGCTGCCAGCAGCAGCGTCAGCTGCCGCGTCACCCGCTCCGGGCGCTCCGGGCGGGCCGGGGCGGCCACGTGCCGCCCCTTGCCGTATATGAAACCCGTCAGGCAAGTCCTGCCCGTCAGGCCAGTCCAACTAGTCATGGCGCTTCTCCTTGTTGCAGGCGTCGTCGCCCGCGCCCGCCGCGTTGTCCGGCGGCAGGTCTTCGAAGGCCGAGTGGCGCTGCTCTTCGCAGTACTTGCCCACGGCCATGGTGCGCATGGCCTCGGTGCCGCGCATGCGTTCGCTCACGCCCATGATCAGCCGGTAGAACATGGGGATGAAGAAGGTGGCGATGAAGGTCGCCGCCAGCATCCCGCCGATGACGCCGGTGCCGATGGAGTGGCGGCTGGCCGCGCCCGCGCCGCTGCTGATGGCCAGCGGCACGCAGCCCAGCACGAAGGCCAGCGAGGTCATGATGATGGGGCGGAAGCGCAGGCGGGCGGCCTCGATGGCCGATTCCACCAGCGAAAGCCCCTCGTGCCGCTTGATCACCGCGAATTCCACGATGAGGATGGCGTTCTTGGCCGCAAGGCCGATGAGCGTGACCAGCGAGATCTGCAGGTACACGTCGTTGGCAAGGCCGCGCAGCCATACTGCGGTGATGGCCCCGAACAGGGCGAACGGCACGGCCATGATGACCGCCAGCGGCAGCGACCATTTTTCGTACTGCGCCGCCAGGATCAGGAACACCATGACCAGGCCCAGCACGAACACCAGCGACGACGAGCCGCCGGCCTGCTTTTCCTGGTAGGCGGAACCGGACCAGGCCAGGGTGTAGTCCGGCGGCATGACCTCCGCCGCCACGGCTTCAATGGCGGCGATGGCCTGGCCGGAGCTGTACCCGGGGGCGGGGCCGCCCACCACCTTGGCGGCGGGGAACACGTTGAAGCGTTCCACCACCTCGGGGCCGGTCACTTCCTGCACGTCCACCAGCGAGGTGAGGGGAATCATCTCGCCCGAGGTGGCCCGCACGAACACGTTGGCCACGTCCGCCGGGCGGGCGCGGAAGTCGGCCTCCGACTGCATCTGCACCTTGAAGGTACGCCCGAACTTGTTGAAGTCGTTCACGTAGCTGGCGCCAAAGGTGGCCTGCATGGTGTCGAAGATGGTGTTCACCGGCACGCCCAGGGCTTTCGCCTTGTTGCGGTCCAGGCTGATGAACAGTTGCGGTGCGTTGGCGCTGAAGGTGGTCTGCACGCCCGCCAGTTCGGGCCGCTTGGAGGCGGCGGCGATGAGCTTGCCCACCATGCCCGCCAGGGCCTTGCTGTCGCCTTCGCCGCGGTTCTGCACGTACAGTTCGAAGCCGCCGGTGTTGCTCATGCCCGAGATGGGCGGCGGGTTGAAGGCCAGCACGATGCCTTCCGGCACGCCCATGCCCACGCCGAACACCTTGCGGGCGTAGTCGAACGACGACTGTCCCTCGCCCTTGCGCTCGTCCCACGGCTTCAGCGGCACGAACGAGGTGACGAAGTTGGGCTTGGGCACCCCGGACAGCAGGTCGTAGCCGGTCAGGGTGATCAGGTTGGCCACGCGGGGGTCTTCCAGGTGGCTCTTGTCGATCAGGTCGGCCACCACGCGGGTGCGTTGCAGGCTGGCCCCGTCGGGCAGGATGGACAGGCCGATGATGTAGCCCTGGTCCTCGTCCGGGGCGAGGCCGCCGGGCACCACCTGGAAGAGGTGCCAGGTGGCGCCGCCGAGGCAGGCGAACAACACCAGCGCAAGGCCCGCGCGGCGGATCAGGAAGGTCACCCCGCCGGTGTAGCGGTGGGTGACGCGCTCGAACCAGGCGTTGAACCAGCGGAAGAACATGGGCGGCTCATGATGGCCGGGCTTCAGCATCAGCGCGCACAGGGCGGGCGTCAGCGTCAGGGCCACCAGGCCGGAGATGACCACCGACACCGCAATGGTGATGGCGAACTGCTTGTACATCTGCCCGGCAAGGCCGCCCATGAAGGCCACGGGAACGAACACTGAGCACAGCACCAGCACGATGGCGATGACCGGCCCGGTCACTTCCTCCATGGCCTTGATGGTGGCCTTTCGCGGCGACAACCGCTCGGAGGACATGATGCGTTCCACGTTTTCCAGCACCACGATGGCGTCGTCCACCACGATGCCGATGGCCAGCACCAGACCGAACAATGTCAGCGTGTTGATGGAGAAGCCCAGCGCGTACATGCCCGCGAAGGTGCCCACGATGGACACCGGCACCGCAAGGCAGGGGATGAGCGTGGCCCGCCAGTTCTGCAGGAACAGGAACACCACCAGGAACACCAGCACCATGGCTTCCACCAGGGTGTGGACCACCTCGTTGATGGAGATGCGCACGAACTCGGTGGTGTCGTAGGGGATGGAGTAGCTGATGCCGTCGGGGAAGCGCTGCGACAGTTCCTGCATCTTGGCGGCAACGCGGTCTGCCGTTTCCAGCGCGTTGGCGCCGGGCGTCAGGAACACGCCGACGGCCACGGTGGGCTTGCCGTTGAGCTGGGTGCGGACGTCGTAGTCCTTGGCGCCCAGTTCCACGCGGGCCACATGCTTGAGCAGCAGGGTGGAGCCGTCCGGCTCTGCCCGCAGGATGATGTTCTCGAATTCCTCGGGGTTGGTCAGGCGCCCCTTGGTGGTGACCAGGTAGTTCAGTTCCAGCGGGCTGCTGGACGGTTCCTGCCCGATGCGCCCGGCGGCGAACTGGGCGTTCTGCTCGCGGATGGCCAGCGCCACGTCGCCGGGGGTCAGCTTGAGCTGGGCCAGCTTGTCCGGGTGCAGCCAGATGCGCATGGAATAGTCCTTGGCGCCGAAGATGGAGGCATCGCCAACGCCGGGAAGGCGCTTGAGCTCGTCCACCACGTTCACCAGGACGTAGTTGCTGATGTAGACCGAATCGTAGCGCCCGTCGGGCGAGAAGGTGTTCACCACCTGCAGGATGGAGGGCGACCGCTTGGTCACGGTGACGCCCTGGCGGCGCACTTCCTCGGGCAGCGAGGCGGTGGCGGCCTGCACCCGGTTGTTGACGTTGATGGTGGCCTGGTCGGGGTCGGTGCCCACGGCAAAGGACACGGAAATGGTCATCTGGCCGTTACCGGCGCTGACCGAGTTCATGTACAGCATGCCGTCCACGCCGTTGATCTGCTGTTCCAGCGGCGAGGCCACCGTGGCCGCGATGACCTCTGGGCTGGCGCCGGGATACACGGCGGAGACGATGACCTGCGGCGGCACAAGTTCCGGGTATTGCGCGATGGGCAGCGCACGCATGGCCATGAACCCCGCCAGCATGATCACGATGGAGATCACGCACGCGAAGATGGGGCGATGGATGAAGAAACGCGATATCATGGCAAATCCTGCTGGGGGCGGGCTAGGAACCCTGGTTTGCGGCCTTGGTCGCGTTTCCGGCGGGGGCCTGCCCGTTCTGGCCGGGCTGGCCGGATTGACCGGATTGGCCGGACTGACCGGACTGGGCTTCGCGCGGCTGGCCGATGGTCACCGGCTGGCCGGGGCGCACCTTCAGCAGGCCTTCGACCACGATGCGTTCACCGGGGGTCAGGCCCTTTTCCACGATGTACTGGTTGTCGATGGGCAGGCTGATTTCCACGGGGCGCGGCTGGGCGATGTCGCCTTCGCCGATCACCCACACCATGGGGCCCTGCTGGGTTTGCAGCACGGCGCGCTGGGGAATGGCCAGGGCGTTGTTGTAGATCGCGCCGCTCATGACCACGCGCACGAACTGGCCGGGCAGCACTTCCGCCTCGGGGTTGGGGAATTCGGCGCGCACGCGGATGGTGCCGGTCAGCGGGTCCACCTGGGGGTCGATGAAGTTCACCGTGCCGGTGCGCTTGTAGATGGAGCCGTCGATGAGCCGCACGGTCACGTCATACCCCTTCTTGGGCAGGGTGATCCTGCCTTCCTCGCGCATGCGGCGCAGGCGGAACAGGTCCACGCTGGGGGCGGAGAAGTTCACGTACACCGGGTCCACCCTGGAGATGGTGGTCAGCAGGCTGCCCTCTGCGGTGGTGGTGACAAGGCTGCCCTCTGAGCGGGTTTCCTTGCTGGTCATGCCGGAGATGGGGGCCTCGACGCGGGTGTATCCAAGATTGATGCGCGCGGTCTTCACGCGGGCGCGCGCTTCTTCCAGCGCGGCCCTGGCCGAATCGAACTCGGCCACGGCGTCGTCGCGGTCCTTCTGGCTGACGGCGTTCTCGCGGTACAGGGGCAGCACGCGGTCGCGGTTGCTCTGGGCGCTTTGCAGGCGCGCCTCGGCCTGGGCCTGCTGACCCAGCGCCTGCTCAAGGTCGGCCTTGAACGGTTCGGGATCGATCTCGAACATCAGGTCGCCCTTCTTCACCGGGCGGCCTTCGGTGTAGGCGCGGCGCATCAGGATGCCGCCCACGCGGGCGCGCACCTCGACCTCGCGCGAGCCAGCCGTCTGCCCCACGTATTCGTAGGTCAGGGGCAGGTCGCGCGGCTGCACCTGCTGCACCACCACCAGGGGGGCGGGCATGGCCTTGGGGGCGGCGGATTCGTCCTTGCACCCGGCCAGCATGGCCGCAAGGGCAAGGACCAGGGCGAACAGCCCCATGTGCAGGGCGGGCAGGGGCCGCGCCGAGGCGACTGCTCCGGCGCGGGCGCGGGGGGACGGAATGGGGAAGTGGTACTGCATGGAGTGGTTCCTCCTCGGCGCGGCGCGGGATGCGCCGGTGCGCCGACATACGGGGCGGTTGAGTGTGTCTGTCGGAGTTCCGGCGGGTCGTGCCTGCCCGCGTTGCGGCGGTGCGGGCAGGGAACGGGGGAAATCCGATAGGATGCTATTCGGTAGCTTACTATCGAAGTGTAGCGTTCTACATGGGGCTGCGGTGGCCGTCAACACCGTGTCGCCTCACTGTCCGGGGTTTGGACTGCGTAATCCCGTGCGGACATGGTGACGCTGCCGTCGTCAGCCTGCGGGCAGCGGGTGCGCCCTTCGGCAAGCCTTCCTGCCTGCATCAGGCCGTGGGCGGTCCGGTGGCCTGGCAGGCGGCGGTGCCGGACATGGCCATGATGCCGCCCAGGGTGAAGCGGGTCACCCCTTCGGCGATGCGGTGCAGCACCTCGGGGGTCAGTTCCTCGTGTCCGTAGAAATGGACGATGGCGGCGCGACCGTTGTAGTGGAACGAAATGTGCCCGAAAATGGCCAGCAGGCAGGTGCGCAGCACGTCCGGGTCGTCCGCCGCCGGGCCCAGTAATCCGCGCAGGATGTCGGCCAGCAGGTCGTTGACCGGTGCGATGTGCTCGCGCAGCAGCCCGTCGCAGGCCGGGGTGGGGTCGATGAGTTCCAGCGACACCAGTTTGCCGTGCGCCTGGCTGACCGGATCGTCGCCACCGCCAAGGATGCGCTGCACCAGTCCGTGCACGAAGGCGCGCAGACGCTCCCTGGGCGGGGAGTCGGGCGTTACCCCCACGTCCAGCGGAAAGGCCGCCTGGCAGGTGCGCATGTAGTGGTCCAGCATGGCGGCGTACAGGTTGTCCTTGCCTCCGAAATGGTAGTTCACGGCGGCCACGTTGGCCCCGGCCCGACGGCAGATTTCGCGCACCGTGGCGGCGTTGTAGCCATGCTCGGCAAACACCTCCGCGGCGGCGGCCAGCAGCCGCTCGCGCGTGCCCTGGTCCTGCCTGCCGGACTGGTCCGGCCTGCCTGACCTGCCCGGTCTGTCTGGCATGTCCTGTTCGTCGGGCAAGGAGGTCCACTGGCGGTGGTCCTGCCGTCTGTTCATGCGGCCATGCTCGCTCATTGCCCGCTCCCTGTCGTTTCACTGCTTGCCAACATCGTTTCAAATTCAAAATTCAATCATTGTTTGAAGCGTGAATATGCCTTCGGAACTTCACTGTCAAGCGCAGTCCCGCTCCCCTTGCGCACGGGTCGGTGGCCCGGATGCGCCGACTGGTTCTGCGCAAGGGAGGGGGGTGCAGGAGGGACGGGCAGGGGGCGCCATGCGCCTTGTTCCGGGGCAGGGTGAATGATGCTCAACCTACTGGGGCGGCGGCGCGCTGGGTGGATCCGCCAGCGCGCCGCGCTCATGCCGGCGGGTCAGTCCGCCGCGGCCTCTCCCCATGCGCGCATGCTCTTGCCCACCTTCTTGCGCACGCCCTGCCAGGTATGGCGGGTGAGCGCGGAATGCTCCATGGCGTCCAGCATCTTGCGGTACATGGGCAGGGGTGCGGCAAAGCTCATTTCGTCGGTCTTCATGAATTTGCGGGCCGAAAGGTCGAACCCGCCGATCACCGCCCGTTCCTCGCCGCGCTGCTGGTAGGCCAGTGGCCAGGCGATGAGGGCGCCGCACCCCGCGCTGAAGGGCGAGGCCACGGCGTTGTGGTTGCCCGTGGCGTAGCAGGCCAGCGAGAACAGGCCGTTGAGCGCCTCTGGCCGGGCGAAGAAGGCCACCACCAGCGGTTCTTCGCCGTCGTCGAACTGGCCCAGCGGCTTGAGCACGCAGTACTTGGCCGGGGCTTCCGGGGGCATGGTGTCATCCATGAAGGCGCGCATGGACGGATGGTCGGGCAGGTAGTGCTCGCCTTCCATGGGGGTGCCGGGAATGCCCGTGGTCACGTAGCAGATGTTGGTTTCCAGATAGGGCCGGTACATGCCGGAGTAGAAGCCGCCGCCCATGCAGCCGCACGCCTCGTGGCTGATCCACGCCGCCCGTTTTTTCCTGCGGGCCAGCCAGACATTGCCGACCAGGCAGGAAAATTCGTTGGTGAAGGCCTTGCTCCAGTCGATCTGCCCGGCGGCCTCGCGGTCGCGGGTAAAGATTTCGCCGTGTTTGGGGCCAAAGCCGTCCACGGGTTGTACGTCGGTGTAGTGCACGCCGAAGGGTTCCTCGTCGTGGCCCAGCAGTTCCAGCAGGCGCTGGGTGCGTTCGATGACGGTCTGCATGGTGCTCCTCCCGTGTTGGTGCGAATGGCAGGCCGCGCGGCGGCCAGGATTTTCGTGGGGCGGGGTTCTGGCGAGGGTGGCCAGGCGATCCGG
This sequence comes from Nitratidesulfovibrio oxamicus, assembly GCF_015731765.1. Taxonomy (GTDB): domain Bacteria; phylum Desulfobacterota; class Desulfovibrionia; order Desulfovibrionales; family Desulfovibrionaceae; genus Cupidesulfovibrio; species Cupidesulfovibrio oxamicus. Next base: position 767 of record NZ_VRYY01000060.1, on the reverse strand, counting down.
CCCTGCTGTCCGGGTCAGGGGGTCGACTCAGGGGGTCGGCTCAGCGGGGCGGCTCAGGGGGCGAGGCCGCGCAGGGTGTCCTTCACCGTGGCCAGCACCCGCATGCAGGTGGCGTGGTCCTGCGGGCTGACGTCCTGCAGCAGCAGGACCAGGGCTTCCTCGGCCACGGCGCGGCTGCGCTCCTTCAGGGCGTCGCCCGCCTGCGTGGCCGTGACGACCCTGCGCCGGGCGTCGTCGGGGTCGGGATTGCGGGTGACCAGCCCCTTGTCTTCCATGGTGGCCAGCAGGCGGCTCATGCCCGTCTTGTCCATGCACAGGGCGTGGGTCAGTTCGTCCTGCCCGATGGTTCCCCGGTTCCACACAAAGACCATGACACCCCACTGTTCGGCGGTGAGGTCGATGCCTGCCTGGGCCATGCGGCGGCGCAGGAAGGACGCCATGAGGCGGTTGGTCGTGAAGGTCATGAAGCCCAGGGAGGATTCCGGGTCGAAAAAGAAGTTGTTCATGTCAACCACTGTAGGCAAATGGTTGTCGATGTCAACTGTTCGGACGCCGAAACGGATGGAGGCACGGAAAACGCCCGGATGTCCGGGCGGAAAAACCGGGCGGAGAGGGAAGGGCGGACTGTGAAGCCGGACAGGGAAGGCGTGCGTGCGCCATGGACCGCGCACGGCAAGCGTGCACGGCATGGCGCGCGGGGCACACCCCGCGAGGGCGATGGGCGGAATGGGCGATGGCCCGGCGGGTGGTCTGCGGGTTCGGCCCGG
>NZ_VRYY01000059.1 GCF_015731765.1 Nitratidesulfovibrio oxamicus | reverse complement strand
CCTGGGCCGCCTGCGACGAACCGCCCGCCGCCGCCACGCCCACCATGGCGGCCAGCTGGCCCACCTGCACCATGCGCGCCCGGCTCATCTTCTCGTTGCTGTGCCGGGCCAGGGCGTGGGCCACCTCGTGCCCCACCACGGCGGCAAGCTCGGCGTCGGTGTCGGCAATATCCAGCAGGCCGGTGTACACGGCCACCTTGCCGCCGGGCAGGCAGAAGGCGTTGACCACGTCCTTCTCTATGGTGTGAAATTCCCAGCGGTACTGGGGGCGTTCGGCCACTGCGGCGATGCGTCGACCCACCCGTTCCACGCGGGCGGATTCAGCCGTTCCGGTGACCTCCTTCTCCTTCTTCAGCACCTGCTGCATGGCGGCAAGGCCCATCTTGGCCTCGTCCGCATCAGAGTACATGATCAGCTGGCTGCGCCCGGTATAGGGGGCCTTGGCGCATCCGGCCAGGCCCAGCAGCAGCACGCACAGCGCAAGGACAGCAAGACGGCGGATGCGGCGCGCGCTGACGCGCGGACCCTGGTCCATCCTCCACCCCGTATCCCGGCGCATATCCCTGTCATTGACGAACGATTGCATGTGGTTCCGCCCCGTGGCCCCGCCGTCCGCCGCCGCGGGGCGAACCCGCGCGGCTTGACGGAATCGTCGATTGCCGTATTTTCCCCTACCTGACGGGGCCGAACACGGCCCCTGCGGCAGGGCTTCCGGCTCCCTGCCGGAAACGCGCCCCCAATAGCGTATTTTCCCGGAAAGGAACAGTCATGGGCAAGGACCTGATCATCGTCGAATCCCCCGCCAAGGTGAAGACCATCAAGAAATTCCTTGGCGGCAACTACGCCGTGCATGCCAGCGTGGGCCACGTGCGCGACCTGCCCACCAGCGAACTGGGCGTCGACGAGGCCAACGGCTTTGCCCCCCGCTACCAGGTCATCGACGGCAAGCAGAAGGTGGTTTCCGCCCTCAAGGAAGCCGCCGCCAAGGCCGACAACGTGTACCTTGCGCCCGACCCCGACCGCGAGGGCGAGGCCATTGCCTGGCATGTGGCGGAACTGATCCGCGACAAGAACACCAACATCCGGCGCATCCAGTTCAACGAAATCACCGCCCGCGCGGTAAAGGAAGCGCTGGAAAACCCGCGCGAACTGAACCGCAACCTGTTCGACGCCCAGCAGGCCCGCCGCGTGCTGGACCGCCTGGTGGGCTACAAGCTTTCCCCCCTGCTGTGGAAGAAGGTGAAGCGCGGCATTTCCGCCGGGCGCGTGCAGTCCGTGGCCCTGCGCCTGATCGTGGACCGCGAGACCGAGCGCCGCGCCTTCAACCCGGAAGAATACTGGCTGTTCCGCGCGCGGCTGGCCGGGGCCACTCCGCCCCCCTTCCGGGCCGACCTGCACAAGCTGCACGGCAAGAAGCCCGCCATCGGCAGCGCGGCGGACGCCGCCGCCGTGGAAGCCTCCATGCAGGGCCAGCCCTTCGTCATTACCGGCATTGACGAAAAGGAACGCCAGCGCCAGCCGCAGCCCCCGTTCATCACCTCCACGCTGCAACAGTCGGCCAGCCAGCGGCTGGGATATTCGGCCAAGCGCACCATGAACATCGCCCAGCGCCTGTACGAAGGCGTGGAACTGGGCGAGGCGGGCACCGTGGCCCTGATCACCTACATGCGTACCGACTCCGTGCGCATTGCGGACGAGGCGCGCGACGCCGCGCGCGAATTCATCGCCGCCACCTGGGGCGACGACCACCTGCCCGCCAAGGCCCGCCAGTTCAAGACCAAGGGCGGCGCGCAGGACGCGCACGAAGCCATCCGGCCCGTTGACGTGAGCGTTACGCCGGATTCCGTGCGCCATCTGCTGCCGCCGGACCAGTTCCAGTTGTACCGGCTGGTGTGGCAGCGCTTTGTCGCCTCGCAGATGGCGGCGGCGCGCTTTCACGACACCACGGTGACCATCGCCTGCGGCCCCGTCGAATGGCGCGCCAAGGGCGAACGGCTGCTGTTCCCCGGCTTTCTGGCCGCGTCACCCCAGAAGGACGCGGTCGCGGACGGCGAGGAAGTGGCCGAGGGCGACCTGCCCAAGCTTTCCGTGGGCGAGGAACTGACCGCCCTGTCCGTGGAAAAGGAACAGAAGTTCACCCAGCCCCCGGCCCGCTACACCGAAGCATCGCTGGTGCGCGAACTGGAAGAGCGCGGCATAGGCCGCCCGTCCACCTACGCGGCCATCATCTCCACCCTGCTCGACCGCGACTACGCCCGGCTGGAGGAAAAGCACTTCGCCCCCACCGACCTTGGGGCGGTGGTGTGCGACCTGCTGGCCGGACACTTCACCACCCTGATGGACGTGGACTTCACCGCACAGATGGAAGGTTCGCTGGACAAGGTGGCCGAAGGCGACCTGGACTGGGTGAAGCTGCTGGAAGACTTTACCGGCGGGTTCAACCCGGTGCTGGAACGCGCCGCCCAGGCCATGGACACCGTGAAGGGCGGCCTGCCCAGCGGCATAGACTGCGAACTGTGCGGCAAGCCCATGGTCATCAAGTTCGGCAAGGCGGGCACCTTCCTGGCCTGCTCCGGCTACCCGACCTGCCGCAACACCAAGAACTTCACCCGCGACGAAAAGGGCAACATCCAGGTCGAACAGAAGCTGCGCGAGGAACCGGAAAAGGTGGGCACCTGCCCGCAATGCGGTGGCGACCTGGTACTGAAGAAGGCCCGCACCGGCAGCCGGTTCATCGCCTGCACCAAGTACCCGGACTGCACCTATACCGCGCCCTTCTCCACCGGCGTGCCCTGCCCGCGCGAAGGGTGCAAGGGCGTGCTGGTGGAAAAAAGCTCCAAGCGCGGCAAGATCTTCTATTCGTGCAGCGCCTACCCCAAGTGCGACTACGCCCTGTGGGACTGGCCCGTGCCCGGCCCGTGCCCGGACTGCAATTCGCCCCTGCTGGTGATCAAGAACACCCGCGCCCGGGGCCGCCACATCGCCTGTCCGGAAAAGACCTGCAAGTATTCCCGCGATCTGGACGAGGACGGCGGCGGCGAGGAATAGCCCGCCGGGACGATTGCGGAACGAAGCAGGAAGACGCCTTGAGGAAGACGGGGCGCTGCCCCGCACCCCGCAGCTCTGCTGTCCCCATCCGTAGGACTCGCGCGTGGCGCACGGTGATCGTACGGCTCGCAAGCTCGCCAACGGGCACGCTTCGCGCCCTTCGGGTCGATCTGCGCGCTCGCCCAACGGCTGGAGCAAGGGGGCCGCGCCCCCTTGACCCCTTTATGGGGCAACCTAGCTGAACATATCGTCATTCCAATCCCCCGCCACGGCATGTGGCGGGGGATTTTGCGTTGGCGCGCAGGACAAACGCGGCCAACGGACAACACAGCAGACGGGCAGACGGACGCGCGAGCCAATGGCTACTGCCTGTCATGCACGATCATGCTCAGTCCTTCGCCCATGCCATGGCCACGCACCCTTGGGACTGCCTTCCCACCCCCTTCCCGCCCCCTTGCGGGCCGCACCCCGGAAAAATCGCACGCTAGCCTGCCGGTGCACGGCGCGCGCCGCGCCCGGATTGGCCGGGCGTACCCAGCCGAACACCCGGCCGGAGCGGACGTGCCGCGTTGACACCCACTAGAGAGGAATGCATATGTGGAACAACTGGTTGCAAGGCAGCGGCGAATCTTACGACGACAAACGGCGCGGCCTGTACCGGCAGGTTCGGGACACGTCGCGCCAGGCCATGGGAGCCACCACCATGCAGGAGTGGTATCGGCTGTTCGATGGCGGGCTGCGCTCCATCCGGGGTTTCGAGCACAAGGGCAGCAAGCTGCCGGACAACGAATCCGACGCGCTGCGGCAGGGCTTTCTGCGCGACATGTTTGAGGAGGCCCGGCCCGACCGTTTTGACGATTTCTGGCGCTTTCCCCGGCAGGATGGCGACAGCGGGCTGGAACTGGACGCCAGGCGGCTTGGCATGTCCGTGTATGGCAAGCCGCTGGGGCCGTCGCTGGATGGGCGCAACACCCACCCCGTGCCCCCGGAGGGACTCGACAGCAGGTACGAAGACATCGCGGGGCGCGAACCGGACATGCCCGGCCAGTCCAATCAACCCAATCAGCCCGGTGCGCCGGGTCGGGCGGGCGAACCGAAGCCGTTCGATCCGGACAACGTGGACGGGCGGCAGCTTATGGTCATGCGACGGAAGCCTGGCCAGCAGCCCGTACCGAACCCCGTCAAGCTGATGTCCGCCGACGGCACGGCGCGCGATGCGTCCAGATTTGCGCCTGCGGGGGCAGATGGCGGAACCTCCGGCGGTGCGGGGCCTGCGGAACAACCGGGCAGCCGGACCACCCGACCCGGCCCGGGCAACGCGCAGGAAGGCCCCCTGCAACGCGCCGCGCGCACCTTTCTGGAAGGAGCAGGTCCCGGCCCACTCACTGAGCCGAAGGCGCAGGAACAACCCCGGCCCGGCGAGCCGGTTCCCGCGTCCACGGGCGGCGGCAAGGGGGCCGCGCCCGATGCGGCAACGCCCGGCAAGGGCGGCAACGGCGTTCTGGCCGTCCCCGACAAACCGGAGGACATCAACCGGATCACGGCGGATACACTGCACAAGCTGGAAGGCAACGTCCTGTACGCCTACATCCCCACGAAGGACGGCAAGCCCATGGACAACAGCAGCGCCACCATCGGGGCTGGTATCGACACGGGGCAGTGGAGTGCGGAGGGGCTGCGGGAACTGGGAGTACGTGACGACGTGGTCAATGCTATTCGCCCGCTGCTCGGCAAGAACGCCGCAGAAGCCAAACGGGTAATGGATGGTCTCGCGGCTGAGAACAAGCAAATAAAACTCACCCCCGAGCAGGCCAGCCACTTTAACGAAAAGATGACCATCCATTTCAAGGAAACGGCACAACAGCAGTACAACACCGCTCCACACAACACCGACGCCCAGGGCAAGACCATCCGCAAGTTCGAAGAATTGCCCAAGGAAATGCAGGCCACCATCACCTCCGTGCTCTACCAGCACGGCAGCACGGAGAAATTTCCCAAATTCTGGGAGCACTCCACCAAAGGCGACTGGAAAGGGGCCATCAAGGAATTGCGCAACTTCAGTTCCAACCCGGACTACAAGTACCACCCCCGCCGCAACACGGAGGCCGACCTCATGCAACAGGGCCTGGACAGGCTGCGCCAATGACGCACCCCGCAAGCTTCCTGCACATCACATTCCGGGGGGCCGCACGGCCCCCCCGTCCTCGCCGCACGCGGCCCATGCTGCTGGCGCTCGCCCTGTGGCTGGCCTGCCTTGGGGCATGGCGCCCGGCGCATGCCGAACCGCTGCCCGCCATGCAGCGGGTTCCAGTGGTGGCACCGGAACCGGAATTCTTCCGAAACTACATGCAGCGAAACCACGGATGGTTCCAACGGCTGGGCATCATGGACGCGGAAGGCCGCTATCCAATGGTTGACACCATTCCCGCCGGAGAATACGCGCCACGGTCCTTTGCCCGCGAACTCTACGAACGCGCGGACCTCACCGCCTTCCCTTCCGTGTTCCTGCCTGCCGCGTCTGCGAACAAGGCCACTTTTTCAGCCTTGGGCGTTCGCTATCAGGCCGAAGAGCCGTACATCCTGTTCATTGAAGACAAACCATGGGATCAAAACCTGCAAATCAGCCTGACCATACCTCACATCGGTTCACTGGACTGGGACGGCAACGGCCTCCGTGACTGGCTGTTCAGTTGCCGCATCCTGCTTCACAATCGCAATGTGGACCTCGGCTCCTTCCTGCTGGTGCTCAACCCCCAACCCACCGGGCCGCTCGACGTGCGGGTTCTGCGCGTTTCCTATTCGCCCCCCGACGACGTTCTGAATTTTACCACGTACTACGGCACCACAGCACGGGACTACCTGTTCACCATCGTGCGGGACAAACTGCCCGCCATCTATCCCGGCTGGACACCGCCCGCGCGGGCGGAAGACCTGCCCTGGCGCGACGCCCCCGGCATGGAGGGCGTGGGCTACGTCGAACATGTGGACGAGGGCAAAAAATGACGCGCAGGCAACGAAAAGGGGCGGCAGGCTTTGCGCCCCCGCCCCGCATGACAGCATAACTCTGGAACGAACGAAGAAATCAACGTCCGGCGGGGCAACCCGCGTGACAGAGGCCAACGCTGACGCCGTGCACTGCGGACCGCACCCCCGGTCGCCCTGCCGCGCTGTTCCCCTGTCCGGTTACTCCATCCGTGCCAGCACACCGCCGCTCGTCTTTACTCCCCTATTCTCCCTTGATGACGATGGACTCGCCCGTGGCCAACACCACCGAGCGCACCGTGGATTGCCCGGTCAGCCGCTCCGCGTTCAGCAGCGGGACATCCTTCGGCTCCGCCTCGTCGAGATCGATGACCCACGATTCGGCAAACGCCTCGCCTGGTCGAATCTGCATGCCGCGCACCAGCTTCAGGGTGCGCAGCACCCGCCCGGCCTCGTCCCGCACCGCACAGTCCACCACCACACGGCCCAGGGTCTGCGTGCTCTGGTTGGCCCCGGTCACCTGTATCACCAGCGTCTTGAAGTTGCGCCCCCCGGACAGGGTGTCTATGCCCACCAGGGTGCGGTCCAGGCGCACCAACCCTGCCAGCCGTTCGGCAATGCGGGCGTTTTCCTCCGCCGCCGCCGCACGTTCGCGGGCGCGTATGCGTTCCAGCGCGGCGGCGTGCGCGGCCAGTTGGCCATCCGGGTCCACCAGGCCGGTCACCTTCCAGCCGTCCTTGCCGTCGATCATCTCCACCCGCAGATCGAAGGTGGTCTCCAGCGCCTCGTTCTTCACGGGCACCGACACCACGGCCCTGTCGCCGTTGCGCTCGGCAATGACCGGGACAAACGCCCCCACCTGCTCGCGGAAGTCGGGGGGCAGCAGGTCCTCGCGCTTGCGCTCGCCCGCCGCGCCCACGGGCAGGGCAAGCAGCGCCTGACGCAGCACGTCGCGCAGCTGCGCCGTCTCTCGCGCGTCCGGGGTTGCCGTGCCCTGCACGCCGGATGCCTTCAGCTGCACCTCCATCAACTGGTCCACCACCCTGTCCAGGTCCACGCGACGCTCGAAGGCAGTCGCATCGCCGTTGCGGAAGGCCAGCGCCAGTTGCTCCACGGCGGTTTCGGGGCTGTTGGCCTTGATCCACCACCAGCCTCCGCCAGCGGCACCGCCCAGCACCACCAGCCCGGCCACCGCGTACAACACGAGGCGCAGGGTGCGTTTGGACAGTCCCTTTCTCTTGCCCGGCGCGGCCCCTGGGCCGTCAGCGACAGGAGATGCGGACGCACCTTTCGGCGCGGCAGCTTTCGAGGTCGCTGGGCCGGGCGCGGCAGAAGGCGCGCCGTCCAGCGATTCCGGGGCGGCGGTGAGCAGATCGCCCCCGGCGGATTTCTTCTTGCGGGAAAGGAAGGGCAACTTGAACGAGAATCCCATGGATGTCTCCGGTTGCGGAATTGCGGGATTACGGAAAATGGGGGCAAGGGCTGCGGGGCAGGCAGGAACCGATCACGCCGGTGTCCCGGCGCCAGCTGCCGTCAGCCCACCCTGCCCGCGTCAGCCCCATCGGCAACCGGCAGGTCGCACAGGGGGAGAATCAGCCCAGCACGTCGCCCAGGCCGCCGCATACCGCCGCCAACTCGTCATTGCCCACGGCAAAGGACAGCGCGGCGGCAAGGTCGAAGGGGGGCGCGGCGGCAAGGTCGGTGGGCAGCGGGGCATGCCCCAGTTCCGCCAGGTCGGCGCACAGGGCCGTGCACAGTTGCGGCCAGGGCTTCAGGAAGACCGCCGCCGCATGGCGCAACGCGGCG
>NZ_VRYY01000058.1 GCF_015731765.1 Nitratidesulfovibrio oxamicus | reverse complement strand
CACCGGCGCGAAAAACGCCGCAAGGCCCCACACGCCCGCGCGCGCCCCGCTCCGGCTGGCCGCTGGCCGCACGGCTGGCGCTGCTGCTAGTGCTAATGATGGGGGGCGACATCGCCCGCTACGCAGTCTGGCCGCCCGTCGCCACGCTGGCCAAGCAGAACCCCGCCGTCACCTCGTTCATGGAATACCGGCAAGGGCAATGGGCGCGGCAAGGGCGCGGCCCCAGCTACCGCCAGATCTGGGTGGGCCTTGGCAACATCTCGCGCAATCTGGTGCTGGCTGTGACCATCGCCGAGGACGACAAGTTCTGGCAGCACGAGGGGTTCGACCTGGACGGCATGGAAGAGGCCTTCCTGCGCAACATCGAGGAGGGGCGCATTGCCGCCGGGGGCAGCACCATCACCCAGCAGCTTGCCAAGAACCTGTGGTTCACCCCGGAAAAGAGCCTGTCGCGCAAGACCAAGGAGGCCATCATGGCCTGGCGGCTGGAGCGCGAACTGACCAAGAAGCGCATCCTTGAACTGTACCTGAATGTGGTGGAATGGGGCGACGGTGTGTTCGGGGCGGAAGCCGCCGCGCGCCATCACTACGGCAAGTCCGCCGCCGCGCTGACCTCGTGGGAGGCGGCCCGCCTTGCGGCGGTGCTGCCCAATCCCCTGCGCTGGTCACCCACGGGCACCTCGCGCGGGGTGCAGGTTCGGGCGTCCATCATCCATTCGCGCATGGAGCGGCGGATGGGAAGTGACGGGCACCCCTGAGCCGGACGTGCCCGTATCCCTGGATGCGCTGCCTGCGTTATAATTGTTCCACTTTACACGCCCGACCTTCTAAAATACTCGTAACCAAATACACCGCTCCCCGGCAGCCGCTTACTCCACACCTTCCGGAGCCACCATGCGCAGGTCCCCAGCCGTTTTCGCCTTGCTTGCCGCAACCCTTCTCCTATCCGGATGTGTCCGCCAGTACGAGGGCGCTGGCGACCAGCCCGAATACTACCGCAATGACGAACAACTGGAATACATGTTGCGCGCCAACGAACCCATAAGCAACCTGCGCGACGAAGGATTCGAGCCGTTGCCCGGCCAGAGGAACGTGTACTTCATGCCCGGCACAGACCTCATGGTGCGTTGCAGCGACAAATTCGACCTCAACGCATCGATGAAGCGCACGTTCCACTGCCATTACGTGGACAGAAGACTACGAAAAATCCCCAACTCAGACTTCGTCGTACAAATAAATCCCTGGCGCGGCGATGAGGGATTTTCTCCATATCGATGACGCGCACGCGGAAATGCGCCTGCACACATAGCCACGCTTTCCCCTGCCGGACGCAAAACAAGCGCGACGGGAGCCCGTCGCGCTTTCCGTTTCTTCCCTCTCCCTGCCCCCTACTTGCCCAGCCACTCCTTGACCAGTTCGGGGTGCTCCTTCATGAACCGCCGGGCGTTGGCCTTCAGGCCCACACCTTGCCCCCGCAGGACGGCCTACGCGCCGGTTTCGAATGCCGCCGTGGCCACCACGTTGCTGCGCAACAGGGGCACATGGCGCAACAGCGCCCAGGTGATGTTGGGCATGAACTTCAGACTGGAGTCCTGCGTGGACCGGACATCCTGCACCGCAAACCCGGCCACGGTCAGAACCTTGGCCAGTGTGTAGGGCGTGAACCAGTAACGGTGGTCGGTGTTGATCACCTCGCACCCGCGCAGCGCCAGCTTGAAGTTCTTGTAGAAGAAAGCATTGGGCACCGTGATGATCACAGCCCCGGCGCGCCCCGCGTAGGCTTCGCGCAGCCTGCGCAGAAACCCCACCGGGTCGTCCATGTGTTCCAGCACCTCACCGAGCACGATGTAGTCCCACCATCCGGCAAGCCGTTCATCCTGCGAGAACATATCCAGCACGGCCACATTGTCGCAGCCGTAGCGGGTGGTCAATTCGGCAACAGCGTGTTCGTTCACGTCCACGCCAAGGCAACGCGCGGCCACGCCGGAAATGCATCCGTGCAGCCACGTGCCGTCGCGCATTTTTTTTTCCAGCAGTTCCGCGTGATCGGCGCACCCCACGTGCAGGACGCTTTTTCCCGCCACCCGTTGCAGGATGTAATCGAAGCGGGTGTCCGTCTGGCAGGAACAGCCCAGGGAAAACCTGTAGCTGCTCCGGAATTCGTCCCCCCGCAGCATGGCAAGATCACGCTCTGTCGGTTTCACGGCATCAGTCCTGCTTCGTTTTCGGATGACCATGGCGCCCGGTGCGACCACCACGCACGACAACGTACAAATGGCGCACAATATCAAGCAATGTAAAGAAGCGTACAGCTACGTGAAGACACTCCAAAAAACAACCCGCCTACACATGGCTGGCACGGCCCTGCCTGCCCAATCCAGCTGATCGACCGGTCTGGCTGGCTGCGCATTTTGCAAAGGCGACAAATGAAGAAGCGCGACGGTTACCCGTCGCGCTTCCCACTTCCATCATGTGTCTTCAGCCCCTAGGGGCTGTTTCAAAATTAGGATTTTCGTCCGTTGGCAAGGAAAACAAACCTGCCATGAGAGAGTGCCTCAGCCGTTGGGCGAGCGAAGCGAACCTTGCGGATGAGAACCGCAACGCGCACTCTTTTCGTATTCGACCGAGCCTTAGCCGTTCGGCGAGCACATGGCGCGAGTCTTACGGATAAGGACAGCAAAGCCATGGCAGGCGTAGTTTAACGACACCAACGGGCGAAACAGCCCCTACTTGCCCAGCCACTCCTTGACCAGTTCGGGGTGCTCCTTCATGAACCGCCGGGCGTTGGCCATGAGGTCGGCGCCCTTTTCCTGGTTCCAGGCCATCAGCGTTTCCAGTTGGTTGGCGTCGGCATAGCGGAAGCGGTCGAGAAAAGCGTAGACCTCGGGCATGTCCTTTTCAAGGCCATTGCGCACCACGGTATGGATGCGTTCCTCTTCGCCCAGAACCTTCTTGGGGTCATCCAGGTAGTGCAGTTTCCAACGGCCAAACATCCAGTGCGGCGACCAGGCGGTGACCACGACCCATTCCTTGCGGCGGATGGCATCGTCCAGCGCGGCGGTCATGGTGGCCCCGCTTCCCTCCACCAGGGTCAGCTTGTTCAGCCCGTATTCCTGCATGGCCTTTTCGGAAAGCTTCATCAGGCCGGAACCGGGGTCGATACCGATGACCTTGCCCTTGAACTTGTCCGCGTTGGCGTTCAGTTCCTCGATTGTCTTCAGGGGCACGTAATCGGGCACGGCCCAGCCAAGGCGCGCCCCGCCCACCAGCGGGCCGAGGTCCTTCACCTTGCCGTCCACCTTCTTCAGGTAGTCGCCGTGGGTCACGGGCAGCCATGCGGTGACCATGCCGTCCACGTCGCCCGTGGCCACGGCCATCCACATGGCGGCGGCGCTGACGGGCAGCACCTCCACCTTGTGGCCCAGTTTGTCTTCGATCACCGCCTTGGCCAGATGGGTGCTGGCCGTGGCGCAATCCCATTCCACGTAGGCAAGGCGAACGGGCTTGCCGTCCGTTACGATGGGCGCAGGGGCCGCAAGGGCCTGCGTTGCCAGCAGCAGGGCCGCCAGGGTCATCAGCAATACTTTCTTCATGTCGTGCTCCTCTGTTGGAGGTTATGCCGCGCACTGCGGCGAAGGGATAGGGGAACTAAGGAGAGCAGGCATTACCCGCCAACCCGCTTCCCCACATGCTGCAATATGCGGTCAAGGCAGATGGCCACGATGACGATGCCTATGCCCGCCTCGAAGCCGTTGCCCATTTCCAGCCGTTGGATGGCCTTCCACACCTCGCCGCCAAGGCCCCGCGCGCCGATCATGGCGGCAATGACCACCATGGACAGGGCCAGCATCACCGTCTGGTTCACGCCCGCCAGCATGGTGGGCGCGGCCAGGGGCAGCTCCAGCTTCACCAACCGCTGGAAGCGCCCGGTGCCGAAGGCCTCGGCGCATTCCACCAGTTCGGCGGGCACCTGCCGGATGCCCAGGCAGGTGAAGCGGATGGCGGGCGGCATGGCAAAGATCACCGTGGCGAACACGGCGGCCACCTTGCCAAGGCCGAAGAAGGGAATGGCGGGAATCAGGTAGACGAAGGCGGGCATGGTCTGCATCACGTCCAGTACGGGCATGACCACGGAACGCGCCCGGTCGCTCATGGCGGTCGCAATGCCCAGCGGAATGCCCACCAGCACGGCCAGCAGGGTGGCCACCAGAACCAGCGCCAGAGTGCTCATGGTGGCCTGCCACAGGCCCATGTTCCAGACCAGGGCCAACCCGGCCACGGCGAATGCGCCCAGCCCCCTTTTGCGGGTGACGCGCCACGCCGCCAACCCCACGAAGGCGATGACCAGCAGCGGCGGCAGCGCGTCCAGACCGGCCTCAAGCAGGTTCAGGCCGCTTTCGGTCACGGCGGAAAAGGCCCGCGTGGCCGGAGCCAGGTGTGTGACCAGAAAGTCGATGGCCGCTTCCAGCCATTGTCCCAGGGGAATGCGCGGAAAGGCGCCCGGCATGCCCAGCATGTTCGTCAGAGCCGTCATGTTCGTCACCTCCATCAGGCGTTCCCTCCCCGTTCGGCCAGCGCCCCCAGCAGCAGCCCGCGCACGATGACCCCGGCCAGCCGCCCGCGCTCGTCGGTGACGGCCAGCGGGTGCGGCAGCCCGGCCATGAGGGGAATGAGTTCGGAGGCGGGGGCCTCCGTGGATACCGTGGTGATGTCGGTGCGCATGATGGCCGCAAGGTCGCGCTCGCCGCCCGCCATGTGCTCGGCGATGTCGTCGGCGGTGACCAGCCCCACCAGCTTGTGGTTGCGGTCGAGCACGAACAGGGTGGCGATGGCGTGGTTGCGCATCTTGCGCAGGGCCGTGCGCGGGCCGTCCACGCCCAGCACCGCCACCGCCTCTGACCGCTTCATCACCGTGCCCGCCGTGAGCACGCGGGCAATGTCCACGTCGGCCACAAAGCGGGCCACATAGTCGTCCGCCGGGCTGGTCAGGATGTCTTCCGGCGTGCCCACCTGCACCACGGCCCCGTCGCGCATGAGCACGATGCGATCGCCGATCTTCAGGGCCTCGTCCAGGTCATGGCTGATGAACACGATGGTCTTGCGCACGTCGTCCTGAAGGCGCAGCAGTTCGTCCTGCATGTCGCGCCGGATCAGCGGGTCCAGCGCGCTGAAGGCCTCGTCCATCAGCAGGATGTCCGGGTCCAGCGCCAGGGCGCGGGCCAGGCCCACGCGCTGCTGCATGCCGCCGGAAAGCTGTCCGGGCCGGGCCGCTTCCCACCCGGCAAGGCCCACGCGGGCCAGCGCCTGCGCCGCCTTTTCGCGGCGGGCCGCCTTGGGTGAACCCATCACCTCAAGCCCGTACTCGGCGTTTTCAAGCACGGTGCGGTGCGGAAACAGCGCGAAATTCTGAAACACCATGCCGAAGGTGCGCTGGCGCAGGGCGCGCAGATCCTTCACCGAAAGGGTGGTCACGTCGGTGCCGTCGATGCGCACCGTGCCGTCGGTGGGTTCGATGAGCCGGTTCAGGCAACGCACCAGGGTGGATTTGCCACTGCCGGAAAGGCCCATGACCACGACAACCTCGCCCTCGTCCACGTCGAAGGTGGCGCGGTTGACGCCCACGGCGTGCCTGGTGCGCTTGTATATCTCGTCCTTGGGCTTGCCCTCGCGGACCATGTTCAGCGCCTTTTCCGGCGCCGGGCCGAATATCTTGGTCAGGTCTCGGATCTCTATCTTCGCCATGTAGCCTCCTGTGCTGCGCGCCACGAGTGCCCGGCCCCTGGGGGCCGGAAGGCACCGACGGCAGAGGCCGCTCCGGTGTTGCCATGCCCCCCCGAAAAGGGACGAGACACGAAAGACCGGCGCACGGCACGCACCATCGGCACACACCCGGCGAGGGGCGCGCATCATGTTGTCATCATCATGCTGTCATGGGGATGCACGGGAGGGAGACACGGAACGGGATGCAGAATGGCTGGCGCACGATTGCGCCGCACGGTCATGACCGGCTTGCCCGGCAGGCTCATCGCAGAGGCAGGCCCACTGGCAGGGGCAGGCCAAAGACGGCCCGCAAGGACTTCCCCGCGATGCTCGCCGCAGCCCGCTCAGCCCGCAAATGCGGTGGCCCGAACCTGCGGAGTCTGATCGGGACCGGGTCGGAACCGGGGCAGAACAGGGCAGAACAGGGCAGAACAGGGCAGAACAGGCGCGAAACTGGCTGCGGTAATGACCACGCACGACCATCATCCTGCCGGGCCGCAAGGGCACACCAGAGGATACACAGGCCGCGCGCAAGAACTGCATCCCAAACATTGCACACCGAAAAGTTACGCTATTCCGGCGACAAACATCATACCGAACTCATATGCGCATGGGCAGGCATTCCTTGGCCCTTGCCCGTACGCTCAACATCCTCCCGGACATCGAAGCATGCTATTCATATTTGGCACTGATCAGGGCTACATTCGCACAATGAATCAGCCTGCACATGCCATTTTCACAATATAAAGCAAAAAAAAGCCTGTGTCCACCCGCAGTGCATTTTCATGACAATCCCTGCCATTCCGGCATGTACGGCTGGCAGGGCGCAACCTGTCGCAAGCGCGCGCAAGACCGTTGCACCCGGACGGAAAACATGCCATCCATGGGGGCAGTACGCTGCGGAGGTATGCATGGCCATGGACAGTTTTTCCTTGCGGCAAGCGGCGTTACGATGGGGGGCAAGCCTGTTCGGCGTGGCCGACCTGGACCGTCTGCGCACCCTGCCCACCCAGCCGGAAAACCTGCTGGACGGCTGGACTCGGGCCATCAGCCTGGGGGTGCGTCTGGCTGACCCGGTGCTGGACGACATCGTGGACGGCCCCACCCCGCTCTACGCCCACCACTATCGCGCAGTGAACACCCGCCTGGACGACACCGCCCTGCGCCTGGCCCTGCTGATCCAGGAAGCGGGCGGACGCGCCCTGCCGCTGCCAGCCTCGCAGGCCATGGATTCCGTGGCCTGCACCAGCATGATCTCGCACAAGGCCGTGGCAGTGGCCGCCGGGCTTGGCTGGCAGGGCAAGAGCCTGCTGACCATTTCGCCGCTGTACGGCCCGCGCATCCGCCTGTGCACGGTGCTCACCGACCTGCCCCTGCAACCGGGCCGCCCGCTGGTGAACCGCTGCGGCAACTGTACCCGCTGCGCCGACGCATGCCCTGCCGGGGCCATCAAGGGCGTTGCGCTGCCGCACGAACCGGGCGCGCACTACCACAGCCGCGACGAGGCCCTGCACTTCGAACGCTGCCGCGCACTTCTGCAGGATGACTTCGCCAAGCGCCCGCTCATCGGGCATTCGGTATGCGGGGTATGCGTCAAGGTGTGCCCGTGGGGTGCGCGGGGCAAGGGCGTGCTGCACGGGCGCGACGACGTGCCCATGACCATGATGGACGACCAGTTCACCCTGTTCCCGCAGTCGTCCTGAGCGCATTGTTCCACCGACGCACCGCCCCGACCCGCGGGGAGTTTGTCCGCACCGCAGCCAAGGGAGGCCCCATGGTCCGCTCCATCACCCCCCGCGAACTCGACAATGCCCTGTGCGGCGAAGAGCGCATGCTGCTGCTCGACGTGCGCAGCCGGAGTGAACACGACCTGCACCCGGAAGCCATTCCCGGTTCGCAGTGGCGCGATCCGGCCATGGCGGACACTTGGCTGCCCTCCATCCCCGAGGGCACCAGCGCCGTGGTGTATTGCGCGGGCGGCGGAGAAGCCAGCCGGGGCATTCAGTCGCGCCTGACGGCGCGCGGGGTTGCAGCGCGCTACCTGGAAGGCGGGCTGGCCGCATGGCAGCGGCAACACGGCGGCGAACACGGCGAACAGGGCGGCCCCGCCGTTCGGACGGGCGAAGGCTGCG
>NZ_VRYY01000057.1 GCF_015731765.1 Nitratidesulfovibrio oxamicus | reverse complement strand
GGGAGCCGCCGGTCCGGCGCCACGCCGGGCGTCGGAACGCACGTCGGGCCGTTTGTCGGCCCGCGCGCCCGGGGGGGGGGCATCCCGCGTCCCGTTCATCCCAGAAACTCCTCTATCTTGCGGATCAGCGCCAAGGGGCTGAACGGCTTGGGGAAGTAATCGTCGGCCCCGGCGCGCATTCCCTCCTCGCGGTCCTGGGTCTGGCCCTTGGCGGTCAGCATGATGATCCGGCAACCCGCCGTGACCGGGTCGGCCCGGATGCGCCGGGTGGCTTCCAGCCCGTCGATCTCGCCGGGCATCATGACGTCCATCAGGATCAGGTCGGGTCGGTGCAGGCGGGCCATCTCCACCGCCTGCACGCCATTTTCAGCCTGCAATATCTGATAGTTGCCTATTCGCAACGTGGCCTGCACCAGTTCACGCACCTCGTACTGGTCCTCGGCGATGAGTATCCGTTTCATGGCTCCTACCCCTTGCATGCGGCAAAATCGGGGGTCGGCCCGGGCGACCGCATGCAGTTCCGGACCAACGGACGTCAATAGCGTTCGAAATCGGCGTCGGACGTCCCCGCTTCATCCAGTTCCAGGGTCACGCCGGACTGCCCCGCCCTGGCGGGACGGTCACCGTGCACCCCGACCTCGGTGATGTCGGCGTGCGGATGCCCCCGCTGCGGGCGGCGTATCTCCAGCCCGCCCGTGCGGCCCGGCGGGCCGGACCGGACTGACGGAACGGGCCGGCCCATGGACGGCACGCCCCCGCCCGCAGGCAACCGGAAGAACGCCACGGTCTGGGCCAGTTGCGTGGCCTGCCCGGCCAGTTCTTCCGACGTGGCGGCCATCAGTTCCGAGGCCGAGGCGTTCTGCTGGATCACCGAATCAAGCTGCTGCACGGCCTTGTTGATCTGTTCCGCGCCCACGCTCTGTTCCTTGCTGCCCGCCGCGATCTCCTGCACCAGTTCCGCCGTCTTCTGGATGCTGGGCACCAGCGTGCCCAGCATGCTGCCCGCGCGCTCGGCCAGGGCCACGCTGGACGACGACAGTTCGCCGATTTCCGCCGCCGCCGTGCCGCTGCGTTCCGCCAGTTTGCGCACCTCGGAGGCCACCACGGCAAAGCCCTTGCCGTGCTCGCCCGCGCGGGCCGCCTCGATGGCCGCGTTGAGAGCCAACAGATTGGTCTGTCTGGCAATTTCCTGCACGATGGAAATCTTTTCCGCGATGGTCTTCATGGCCCGCACGGTCTGGGCCACGGCAGTTCCGCCCTCGCGGGCGTCCTCTGCCGAGCGCAGGGCGATGCGGTCGGTCTCTGCGGCATTCTCGGCGTTCTGCTGGATGTTCGAGGTCATCTGCTCCACCGAGGCGGACACCTCTTCCACCGCGCTGGCCTGCTCCGTGGCGCCCTGAGCCATGTTCACCGCCGTCTCGGACAGTTCGCGGCTGCCTGCCGTGACGCCGTTGGTGGTTTCCATCACCTCGCCGATGACCCGGCGCAGGTTGCCGGTCATGGTGCGGATGGCTTCGGCCACGCTGCCCACCTCGTCCCGGCTGGTCACATCGATGTCGGTTGTCAGGTCGCCCGAGGCCACCTGCCCCGCCACATCGCGGATACGCTGCAACGGTCTTGCGATGGACCGGCTGGCCAACAGCCACGCACAGGACACCACCACGCCCACGATGCCCAGCGCCCACCCCGCCACGGACAGGGCGGCGGAACGCACCTGGGCGTTCACCGCCTGCAGCGACGAAACGATCTCGAAGGCGCCGTGCACCTCGCCCTCGCGCCAGCCTTCCTTGATGCCGCCGACCACGTCGCGCTCGCCCTTGGGATCGCCATGGCAGAACAGGCATTCGCGCGTCAGCTTGATGGCCCGGAAGTACCGGATATGGTCCGCCTCGCGCAGGATCAGTTCCTGCTGGCCCGAGGCTGAAAGCTGCTCCAGAACCCTGCGCTCAAGGTCCGTGGGCTCGTTGGCCTGGTTGCGGGGATGCATCTTGGGCACCCGGAATTCGTAGCCCAGCTTTTCCGCATTGACCCTGGCCATCTTGATGGCTGTGATCACCGGCACCGCGTCCACCACCTTGTCGGGCGACAGTTCCGCGAACGGGCGGATCAGCCCGCCTTCGAGCTTGCGCGACATTTCGTCGCGCGCGGCCTCTGCCATGAGCACCACGGCCCGGCTTTGCTCCAGGATGGCCTCGTGCGCGCCCTCGCGAATATCGCCGATGCGCTGCACGGCCATGACACCGGCTATGCACGCGGGCCCCAGAATGGCGATGGCCATGATCTTGGCCTTGATGCCGAATGCTCCACGCCGTTCACGTTCGCCGGTCATGGCGTCTCCTTCGGGGCGCGCGGCCCCCATTCGCCAGTTGTCCAGTACTCCATGTCGCGGCCATGCCCGTTCACGCGCCAGCCGGTCCAGCCAGGCCGGTCGAGCCGACCGAATCGGTCGGCAAGGTGAAGCGCACCGTGGTCCCCACGTCCTTGGCGCTTTCCACCACCACCTCGCCGCCATGCGCCTCCACGAGGTACTTCACGATGCTCATGCCAAGGCCCGTGCCGGGTATGCCGGTATTCGAGGCATCGCCCCGATAGAATTTTTCGAACACCCGCGAAAGCTGTTCCGGGCTCATGCCCATGCCGTTGTCGCGCACGCTGACCTCGTGCGTGTCCCGACCGGGTCGCAGCCGCACCTCCACCACGCCGCCGCCGGGGGAATACTTGACGGCGTTGCTCAGCACGTTGTCGAGCACCTGGGCCACCTTGTCCGCGTCCACCACGGCGGGCACCGGGGTTTCCGGCAGCAGCAGCCGGAACGAATGGCGGCGCGTACCCACGATATGCGCGGCCACCTTGCGGCGGATCAGCGCCACCAGGTCGCAGGGCCTGCGCTTGAGGCTGAAGCCCTGGCCCATCTCGATGCGGGAAATGTCCAGCAGGTCCGCCACGATGCCGGAGACCAACGTGGCCTGCTCGTTGATGTAGCCAAGGTACTGGCGCTGCTCCACGCGGGGAATGTCATCGCCGGTGACCAGCAGTTCCGAAAATCCCAGGATGGTGGTGAGCGGGGTGCGCAACTCGTGCGCGGCGGTGGTCAGGAATTCGTTCTTCATGCGGTCCAGTTCGCGCTCGCTGGTCACGTCGTGCAGCACGGTGACCACGCCGCTGCGCACGCCGCCGACATCGCGCACCTCCGAGGTGCTGGCCGTGTAGTGGTGCACGCCGCCTGCTTCCATAGGGCGCGAAAAACCGAACTGGCAGGGCGCGCCGCCCATGGTGTCCTCCAGGCAGTGCGCCAGCCGCTTGCGCAGCGGGGCGTCCTCGATGAGATCCGCCACCGGCTCGCCTTCCATGTCGCCTGGGGCGGCAAGGCCCAGGATGTCCTCTGCCGCCGGGTTGGTCAGCACCACCCGGTGGTCGGGGTCGGTGACCAGCAGCCCCTCGGACACGGAACGCAGGATGAGGTCGATCTTCTCCCGATGCGATTCCGCGGTGCGCAGGGCCAGTTCCAGGTCGCGGGTGCGTTCCAGCACCATGTTCTCGAGCCGGGCGCGGTACCCTTGCAGTTCCGCTTCGGCGGCGCGGCGCTCGCTGATGTCCTCCAGCATGCCCACGGCGTATTGCAGGGCGCCCTTGCGCCCCCGGATGGCCGCCGCGGCCAGCCGCACGGGAAAGACCGTGCCGTCGCGCCGCAGGTGCTGCGTTTCCAGGAAGAAGCCATTGCGCTCGCCCCGGTGCAGTTCCGCGAACAGGGCCCGCACGTCGCCCGCCTCGTGCCCGTGCACCAGTTCCGAAAAGTGCCCCAGGGGCAGTTCCGCCGCGGCAAAGCCGTGCAGCACGTTGAACAGCCGGTTGGTCTTGACGAGGCTGCCGTCATGGTCCGTGATGAACACCCCCAGGGGGGCATGCTCGAACACGGCCCGAAAGCGCGCCTCGCTCTGCTGCAACGCCTCTTCCTGCTTGCGGCGGCGGCTGACGTCGCGCCCGATGCCGAAGACCAGCACCTTGTCGCCGTCGCGCACGGGCACGGATACCGACTCTATCCAGTTCTCGCGCCCGTCGGGCCGCAACCACGAATACACGGCGCTCTGCGGGCCGCGCAGCCCGCCGTCGTCGCGGAAGGGATCAGGGGACTTGCGCCCGCCCAGAAACACCTGCAGCTGGCGCACGTCGTCCATGTCGCGCAGGTTGTCACGGGTGCGCCCGGCCATGCGCTCGTAGCCCCGGTTGCAGTCCACCAGCCGGGGGGCGCGACCGTCCTCGAAGTGCTCGTAGACGGATATGCCGTCCAGCGAATGCTCGAAAATGGTGCGGTAGCGCAGTTCGGCCTCGCGCAGGGCACGTTCTGCCTGGCGCTGGGCGGTGATGTCGCGCAGGGACACCAGGGTGGCCGGGCCGTCGTCCCAGGTCACCGGGGCGGTGCGCACCTCCACCAGGCAGGGGTTGTCGCCGTCGCCGCACAGGTCCAGTTCGTCGTCGCGCACCGGCACGGGCGAAGGCTGTCCCAGCATGTCGGACAAACCGGGTACGCCGGGCAGCCCGCGCCCCAGCATGGCCAGCGCCGCGGGATTGGCAAAGCGCACCAGGGCGTCGGCGTCCACCACCAGCATCCCGTCCGGATTGGCGCTGATGATGGTTTCCAGCCGCTGGCGGTGCTGGTGCAGCGTGCCCTCCGCCCGTTTGCGGTCGATGGCGTAGCGGATGGTGCGGACTATGAGCCCCTCGGGCACCTCGCCCTTGCGCAGGTAGTCCTGCGCGCCGCGCGCCACGGCCTCTTCTGCGAAGGTGGGGCTGGAAAGCCCGGTCAGCACGATGACGGGCAGTTCCGGCGCGTACGAAACCAGGCTGCCCAGCGTGTCCCACCCCTGGCTGTCCGGCAGGCTGAGGTCCAGCAGGGCCACGTCGAATGCGCCGCCGTCCAGCAGGGCAAGGCCCTCGGCCAGCGTCTCCGCCCGCTCGATGACATGCCGCAGGCCCGACCCGGCAAGCAGCAGGCTGAACAACCTGGCGTCGCCGGGGTCGTCCTCGAACAGCAGTATGCGCACCTGCCCCTGTTCCATCCCCTGATCCATGAAGCCTCCGGGGTACTTCCCGGCTTACTCTGGTGGTACTCCGGCGTGCGGGGAGCGCACGCCGTGGGCTGGCCTGCAGACTCGGCAGGCATGGACATGACGGCAAGGCCGTCTTGCCACGCCCCCCATCTTCAATCCCCCTTCACCGGCAGCGTCACGATGCCCATCCAGAAATGCTCGATCTGCCCCACCACCTCCAGAAACTGCTCCCAGCCCACGGGCTTGGTGATGTAGCAGTTGGCGTTGAGGTCGTAGGCGTTCAGGATGTCGCGCTCCTGCCGCGAGGTGGTCAGCACCACCACCGGGATGGACCGCAGGTCCGGCGTGCTCTTGATTTCTTCCAGCACTTCGCGCCCGTTCTTGCGCGGCAGGTTAAGGTCCAGCAGCACCAGGTCCGGACGGGGCGCATCGGCGTACGGTCCCTCGCGCCGCAGAAAGGACATGGCCTCCTCCCCGTCCTCCACCACGAACAGCCTGTTGGACACGCGATTGCCTTTCAGCGCCTCGCGCGTCAGGCGCACGTCGCCGGGGTCGTCCTCCACCAGCAGGATGTCGATGAGTCTTGCCTGTTGCGTGCCGCTCATGTCTCTCTCCCGTGCAGTCTTGTTCGACTGGCGAAACCCGTTGACAATTGCCGCGCTTGGGACAGGGGCTGCCCGACGTGCCCGTCCGGCACGACTGGCATGCCCGGCCCGTATGACCCGGTCGGCCTGGCAAGCCTGTCCGGGATCACGAAACGGAACGTGCTGCCCCGGCCCGGCGCCGACTCCACCTCGATGGTGCCGCCGTGCCGCTCCACGATCTTCTTGCACACCGCAAGGCCAATGCCGGTGCCCGGGTAGCGACCCGGCCCGTGCAGCCGCTGGAACACCCGAAAGATGCGCTCGAAATGCTCGGGCTTCATGCCGATGCCGTTGTCGCGCACATGAAATACCCACGCCCCGCCGGGCTGCCCGTCCCCAACCGCCCGCTCCGCCCCGATGGAGATGTTCGGGGGCGTCTCCGACCGGTATTTCACGGCGTTGCCCAGCAGGTTGCGCAACAGTTGCTCCATCTGCACCCGGTCGGCCCGGATCATGGGCAGCGGCCCCCGCTCCACGGTGGCCCCGGCCTCCTCCAGCAGCAGGCCCAGGTCAGAGAGCACGGTGTTGACCACCTTCTCCATGTCCGTGTCCTCGAATTCGCGCCCCTGCGTGCTGACCCGCGAATAGGCCAGCAGATCCTCGATCATGTCTTTCATGCGGCGGGCGGCATCCACGGCAAAGCCGATGAACTCGTCGGCGTCGCTGTCCAGTCGCCCCACGTAGCGCTTGGCCAGCAGGTCGAGAAAGCTTGCGATCTTGCGCAACGGCTCCTGCAGGTCGTGCGAGGCGATGTAGGCGAACTGCTCCAGTTCCGCGTTGGAACGGCGCAGTTCCTCGGCCTGGCGTTCGAGATGCAGTTCCGCCTCCTTGCGTTGGGTCACGTCGCGACCGGACAGGTAGACCACCCCTTCCTCGGGCAGGACCACCGAGGCCCAGGCAAGCCAGCGGTACACCCCGTCCCTGCGGCGAAAGCGGTTCTCCACCGGGGTGGCCGCCGCACCCGCGAGGGCGTTCATGCCGCCCACCAGCAGCGGGCGGCTTGCCTCCATGTCGTCCGGGTGCACGAAATCCAGAAACGGATGCCCGGTCACTTCTTCCGGCACAAAGCCGAACAGCCGCACCCAGGCCGGGTTCACCCTGCGCAGCGCGCCCTGCTGGGTGACGATGGCCACCGGATCCAGCGACAGGGCGAAGAAGCGTTCCGCCTCCTGCTCGGCCCGCTGCCTGCTGATGGCTTCTCGCAGCATGGATGCCCGCGCCTCGCGCGTGGCCACGGTGCCCGCCTCCACATCGCGGCGCAGGTGCACCGTGCGCCACAGCAGCATCACGGAAGCCCCAAGGAACACGGTCAGCAGCACAAGGGCCGCACCGCCCAGCAGCAATTCGCGGTCTGTATAGCGTGACAGCACGTTGCCGCCGAGCCAGCGGCGGTACAGCTTGTCGTATTCCCCAGAGGCGCGGACCTTGACGAGAGCCTCGTTCAGCACCGCGACAAGGGGGGTGTTGCCCTTGGCCGTGCCGAACGAAAACCGCAACGTGCGCAACGGCTGGCCGGAAGGTTCCAGGGGGGCGTCCGTGGGCAGGCGGCGAATGATGTGCTCCACCACCGGTTCGGGCGCCACCAGGGCGTCGGCCCGGCCCCAGGCCACGGCCATCACCGCATCCAGCGGGGTAGGTACCGGCAGCACACGCTGGCCGGGCATGTTCCGCAGATACTGATGGCTGGCATGACTCTCCACCACGGCCACCAGCAGCCCGGAAAGGGCGGCCACGCCACGCGGGTGGGCGCCGCCGTCGCGCCGCACGTAGATGCGTTCCGCCACTTCCACGCCGGGTTCGCTGAACTCCATCTGTGTCTGGCGATCCGGCGTTTCCGCCACCAGGGCCAGCATGTCCACCTTGCCCTCGGCCAGGTAGCTCCGCAGGACCGGGCCGCTGTCGTCGGCGTGGAACACCGCCCTGCGACCGGCCGCCTGGGCCACGGACTCGGCAAGGTCGCGCGCGAAGCCTGCGGGCACCCCCTCCACCATATAGCTGAACGGCGGATAGGTGGTCAGCAGGCCGATGTGCAGTTCCGGGACGTCGGGCGGCAGCCCGCCGCCGTTCCGCATCTCCGGCGCGTGAGGGGTGGCGGTGGACGCTCCCGGACCGGATGATGATTGCGGGCTGATATGCCGCCAGTTGCCCTCAGCCGCCCATGCGGCCCCCGCCGGGGCATGCGCCGCCCCGCCGGAGCAACCGCCCAGGCAGCCGAAACCCTGCGGCAGCAGCAACAGCAACAGCACTGGCGCGGCGGC
>NZ_VRYY01000056.1 GCF_015731765.1 Nitratidesulfovibrio oxamicus | reverse complement strand
CCCGCCACGGACGGCACGCGCCCATGGCCGTGGCTGCACCGCCACGCCCGGGCCGCCGCCCTGCTGCCGCGTCTGCTGGAACGCGGGGTGAACACCCCGCTCACCTCCAGCTGCGGACGGCTGTTCGACGCCGTGTCCGCCCTGCTGGGGCTGTGCACCACCGTCACCTACGAGGGGCAGGCGGCCATCCGGCTGGAACACGCGCAGGACGCCGTATCACCATGCGGCGGCAGCCACGACGCCTTCTTCACCCACGCCTACCCCTGCCCCCTGCGAGGCGCACGTGACGGCAGCGAAACGCTGGTGCTGGACACGCACGCGCTGTTCCTCGCCGTGCACGACGACTGGGCGCGCGGCACCCCGCCCGGAGAGGTAGCGCGCCGCTTCCATGCCGGGCTGGTGACGGGCCTTGCCGACATGGCCGCCGCCGTGGCCGGGGTGATGGACGTGCCCGTGGTGGCCCTGTCCGGCGGGGCCATGCAGAACCTCACCCTGTCCGTGCACCTGCCGCAGGCCCTTGCCGCGCGCGGACTGACCGTGCTGACCCACTCGGAACTGCCCCCCGGCGACGGCTGCATCTCGCTGGGTCAGGCCGCCTGGGCGCGCCGGGTGCTGGCCGGGCGGGGGTAACCCCGCAGCGCCATCGCCAACGGCACCCCCTTTCCCCCAAAAAAAGCGGGCGGTGCGCCTGCGGTGCCGCTTCCCCACAGAAGCTCCACCACCAGCGCACCGCCCCGTACTCGTGCCTTCGTCCCGCCGCAGCCTCACAGTCATTGTGGGGCGGGGGGCACTCCGGCTCCACTCTTGCCTGTCCCTTTCCCGAATGTGTTCCCCGCCCGACGCCGCAGGCAGCTTGCTGAAAACGTCTGTTTCTGGATGCCTCCGGCAACCCGGGACGGCAGCCGTCATGCGAATCATGGTGCATCCGGATGGCGGTCGCAGAGCGGCTGTGCCCCTTTGACCCCCTTTCCTGTGACCTCGACCAAGCATTCCGGGAGGGGGGATGGTCCCTCCCCCGCAAGAACCTGGGTTTTCGACAGCCTGCTACCCGCAGTCCGCCGTCACCAGCTTGGCGAAAATCCGCTCCGCCGCCTGGCTGGACAAGGTGAACGCCAGCATGCCCGCGGGCAGGTACGAAAATTCCGTGGTGCCCTGCACCCCCACCGTGAAGGTGGTGCGGGTGGTCACGTACGACTTGCGCACATTGTGCCGCCGGGCAAACTCGAACAGGGGCCGCAGCTGTGTCCCGTTGCCGTTGCCCGCCGCCTTGCGCGCGGCACGGGTGGTGGTTGCGGGCACGGCGGGTGCGCCGCAGCGGCCATTGCCGTTCTTCTGGCCGGGGGCGATGCCTTCGTCGCTCCAGCGGATGTCGAAGGCCAGCACCGGCTTGCCGTGCACCGGGTGCAGGCCCACCAGGGCCACCTCGCCGCCGTCCCAGCGGGCGTAGCAGGTGTTGCGGGACAGGGCCGGGCTGCACAGCAGCTGCCCCACCACGGCGGTTTCAAGCAGCGGTTGCAGGCCGGGGTCGTCCGGGCCGGTGATGGGCGCGAACAGCGCCGTGCGCATGGAGGGGTTGGCCAGATACACCTTGAAGCTGCGGTCGCGCCGGAAGCGGCGGCCCGCGTCGTCGATGCGCCGCAGCCGCACCACCAGGAAGGCGGCTTCCAGATAGTCGAGATAGCGCTTCAGGGTGTTCACCGCGATGCCCGATTCGCCGCGCAGGTCCTCCAGGGTCACCTCGCGCCCGCTGTTCAGGGCCAGCACGGCCAGCAGGCGGTTCAGCTCCTGCACGTCCGAGATGCCGTACAGGCCGGGCAGGTCGCTGCACAGCACCCGGTCGATGATCTCGCTGCGCAGGAAGCGCGCCATGTCCGCGCGCACCCGCTCGGACACCACGGCTTCCGGGTAGCCGCCGAAATTCATGTACCGCACCAGCAATTCGTTCAGCTCGTCCATGCGTTCGGGCGTGAACAGCTGCTTCATGTCGCGGCGCTGCCCGCCGGACAGGCGCAGGAACTCCGCGAAGGACAGCGGCGGCAGCATGTACACCGCAAAGCGCCCCGCCGCCTCGGCATCGCCCATGCGGCGCAGGGCGGGCGCGGCGGACCCGCACACCGTGCAGCGCAACGCGGGCCAGCGGGCGGCCAGGGTATCCAGCCCGCGCTCCCAGTCGGCCATGTACTGGATTTCGTCAAGGATGACCCAGCCCGGGCGATTGGGATCCAGCCCCGCCATTTCGATGGCCAGTTCCACGAAGTCGGCCAACTCCATGCCGGTATAGGCCGGGGCGTCCAGGGTGGCGAACAGGATCTGGCGGCGTTCGGCCCCCTGCTGCAACAAGGTATCCACCACCTGGTGCAGCAGCACCGTCTTGCCCACCCGGCGCGGCCCCATGAGCACCACGGCCCGGTGCAGGGCACAGTCGGCGGCAAGCTCGAAGAACGGCGCGAAGTGGTCGCGCTGCGGCAGGTCCGCCGCGAAGGGGCGGGCTGTCGCGTCGGTCCACCACGGGTTGTCCGCGGCAAGGCGTCCCATGACATCGGCGCGTGGCAGTGCGTGCGGCATGGCATTCCTCCTTTCTGGGAGCATGCACCACGCTACACACCAAACGCAGAAAAGAGTCAATTACAATCAATTGATTGATCTTACAGTTAACAAGCGGGGCATGATGCAGTCAGCCTATGCTGTTCGCACACACAACCCACGTATAACACTGCGCCACACAATAGAATTTTCGTTTACGGATATAACATCATTACCCTGATTTTAAACCACCACGACACATCAAGGCGCGCATGTTTTTTCCGAAGAACTGCCTGCCCGCTCCCCCACGCGTGCCCCGGCCATGCCGGTACCGCCCCCCGCCAAAACATCGTGCGCTCACTCAACTTGCCAACCGGGCCGCGCGCGCCTATAGTCAGCGGCTTCCTCTCACCGCAACCCGAGAGAGAGCCCGCCCATGCCCCATAAAGGCCCGCACATCTCCATCTCCGCAGATTTCGTCGTAAACCGCATTCTGCGCATCAACCTCGACGAGTTCGAGGATTGGCCGGAATCCGTCCGTCATCTCGCCATCGAAATCGCGGAAGAACTGTTTCTCGTCGTGTACAACCCGTTCATCGACGCGGAAACGGTGAAAGCGAGCGTTCGCGCGCGTTTCGAGGGCGAAAAGGCGGCACTTGCCCACCACTACGCCACCAGCATCGGCGAAGGCATCACCATGTTCTGGAGCGCGCACGAGGCCGAGGTGGCCTACCGCGACGAACTGGTGAAGCGCATGGCCGCCGTCATGCCGCGCGAGTGCATCGACACCCGCCCCGGCGCGCTGGTGGAAAACTCCACCGACGCCACCGACCTGCGCATGGAACTGCCCATGCTGGTGGTCAGCCCCGCATCCGCCGAACAGGTCAGCGCCGTGGTCAAGCTGGCCAACGAGCTGAAGTTCGCCATCATTCCGCGCGGCGGCGGTTCCGGCCTGACCGGCGGGGCCGTGCCCGCCCGCAAGCGCACGGTGATCCTCAGCCTTGGCCGCCTTACCCGCATCGTCAGCATCGACGAGCAGAACAGGGTGCTGTGTTGCGAAGCGGGCGTCATCACCAACGACGCCATCGTCGCGGCGGGCAGGAAGGGCCTGCTGTTCACCGTGGACCCGGCCTCCAAGCTGGCCTCGTCCATTGGCGGCAACATCGCGGAAAACGCGGGCGGCCCCTTTGCCTTCGAATACGGCACCACCCTCGACAACCTGCTCTCGTGGCGCATGGTCACCCCCACCGGCGAGATCATCGACGTGGCCCGCGTGAACCACCCGCGCCACAAGATCATGCCCGGCGAGACGGCCACCTTCGAAATCCGCGACCTGAGCGGCGGCGTGCGCAACGTGGTATCCCTGCGCGGCGACGAAATCCGCCTGCCCGGCCTTGGCAAGGACGTGACCAACAAGACCCTGGGCGGCCTGCCCGGCATGCAGAAGGAAGGCGTTGACGGCATCATCGTCGAGGCCTGCTTCGTGCTGCACAAGAAGCCCACCCACCAGCGCGTGCTGGTGCTGGAATTCTTCGGGCGTTCCATGAACAGCGCCATGCAGGTCATCAAGGACGTGGTGGGCTACCGCGACACCATCCGCCGCGAAGGCGACCACGTGAAGATCTCGGCCCTGGAGGAATTCAACTCCAAATACGTCAAGGCCATAGAATACAAGAAGAAGTCCACGGAATACGAGGGCGACCCCATCTCGGTGCTCATCGTGCAACTGGACGGCGACGACGAGTTCCACCTGGACCGCGCCGTGCACCAGATCCTGGACATCGTGAACCCCTACGACGGGGCGGACATCTTTGCCGCGCGCGACGAGAAGGAGGCGGAAGCCTTCTGGGAGGACCGCCACAAGCTGTCCGCCATCGCCCGCCGCACCTCCGGCTTCAAGATCAACGAGGACGTGGTCATTCCCATCGACGGGGTGCCCGAGTTCGCCGACTTCCTGGAGCAGGTGAACCTGGAATGCGCTGCCGCCGCCTACCGTTCGGCCCTGCAAGAGGTGGGACGCCTGGCGGGCATGCCGCTGGACGACAGGGAATTCAACCGCGAGTTCACCTACGCCTCCAAGGTGGCCAAGGGAGAGGTTTCGGCCAAGGACATCTCGGACGAGGAAATGCAGATCCGCGCCGTGGTCTTCCTGGGCGAGCTGGCCAACGTGCACCCCAACCTGGCCCGCAAGATAGAGCGCATCAAGGATCACATGCAGGCCACCCGCATCGAGGTGGCCAGCCACATGCACGCGGGCGACGGCAACTGTCACGTCAACATACCGGTCAACTCCAACGACCCGGTCATGCTGCACAATGCCGAGCAGGTGGCCCACCGCGTCATGGCGAAAGCCCAGGAAGTGGGCGGCGAGGTTTCCGGCGAACACGGCATCGGCATCACCAAGATCGCCTTCCTGCGCAAGGAGAAGATGGACGCCCTGCGCGCCTTCAAGGAGCGCGTGGACCCGCGCAACGTGCTGAACCCGGCCAAGCTGACCCAGCGCGAACTGCCGGTGCGCCCGTTCACCTTCTCGTTCAACCGGCTCATCGAGGACATCCGCCAGAGCGGCCTGCCCGACAAGGAACGGCTGATCGCGCTCTTGGCCAACGTGCAGATCTGTACCCGCTGCGGAAAATGCAAGCAGGTCTGCCCCATGTTCTACCCGGAACAGTCGCTGCAATACCACCCGCGCAACAAGAACATCGCCCTCGGCGCGCTGGTGGAGGCGGTGTACTATTCGCAGGTCAACAAGGGCCGACCCGACCCCTTCCTGCTGGGCGAGTTGCGCACCATGATGGAGCACTGCACCGGCTGCGGTCGCTGCACCTCGGTCTGCCCGGTAAAGATCGACTCGTCCGGCGTGGCGCTGGCCATGCGCGCCTTCCTGGAATCGGAAAACGCGGGCGGCCACCCCATCAAGCGCAAGGTGCTGGAATGGCTGTCCGCCGATCCGGCATCGCGCGTGCCCCGCGCGGCCAAGGCCGCGTCCATGGGCCAGCGGTTCCAGAACCGCTTCGTGGGGCTGGTGCCCGCCGGGTGGCGCGAACGCTTCGAAAGCCCGCTGTTCGCCGGTCCCGGCCCGGAAGTGGGCTACAAGAACCTTGCGGAAACCCTGCACCTCGGCAAGGGGGGCATCTTCGTGCCCGCCAGCGCCAGACAGCGCGCGGCGGCCACCGGTGAACCCGTGGAAGCGGTGTTCTACTTCCCCGGCTGCGGCGCGGGGCTGTTCTACCGCAACATCGGGCTGGCCGGGCTGATGCTGATGCTCAAATCCGGCGTGGCCGTGGTCATGCCGGAACAACACCTGTGCTGCGGCTATCCGCTGCTGTCCGCCGGGGCCGACAACGCCTTCGCCACCAACCGCGACAGCAACGTGCAGGCCATCAAGGCTGCGCTGGACAAGGCGCGGTCAGCAGGACTCAACGTCACCCACGTCATCACCGCGTGCGGCTCGTGCCGCGACGGCATCCAGCGGCACGAACTGCTGGCCGCACAGGGCAACGCGCCGGCCATGCACCACAAGGACATGGTGCAGTTCCTGCTGGAACGCCTGCCCGCAGAGGCCCTTACCGGCGCGGCCAAGCCCGCCGCCGGAACCGAGGTGCTCTACCACCCCTCGTGCCACGCGGAATGGGTGGGCGTGCACAAGGGCAAGGCCGCGAACATCTACGCGCAGGCCGTGGCCGCCTTCACCGGCGCGAAAGTCCGCGTCAACCCCGGCTGCTGCGGCGAATCGGGCATGGGCGCCATGACCTCGCCCGCCATCTACAACAAGCTGCGCGCCCGCAAGCGCATGCGCCTTGAGGCGGACTTCATGACCTACGCAGACGGCGCGCCCGTAATCGTGGGCTGCCCCTCGTGCAAGGTGGGCATCAAGCGCACCATGCTGGCCCTCAAGGACAAGCGCCCCGTGCTGCATACCCTGGAATGGCTGGCGGAACTGGCCAAGGGCGCGGACTGGCGCAAGCTGCTGCGCAAGGCCGCCGACCAGGCCAAAGATGAGGGCGGCGTGCGCGTGGTGGATGACAGCGGCTTGTAAGAAAAAACGAAAGACTGAAAGAACGAACCGGGGGAGGAGGGGAAACTTTGAAAAGTTTCCCCTCCTCCCCCGGACCCCCTTCCACCCCTTCAAACTTTTCAACAGGGACCACGCCCTGACGCGACGAGGGAGCCATCCCGCTCTGAACATGACCGCCCCTTCCCTTTGACCGCCCCCCCACCGTTGAAAAGTTTTGAGGAAGAAGGGAGGGGGTTCGGGGGAGGGAGGAAGGAACTTTTTCGAAAGTTCCTTCCTCCCTCCCCCGATACTCTCCACCACCCCGCAGCTTGCCCAGCCGCCCCCGCTGGCGTAGCATCCGGCCACCCATGAAGTACCTTGGCATAGACTACGGAACGAAGCGCACCGGCATCGCGGCCAGCGACACGGGCGGCAGCATGGCCTTTCCGCGCCGCACCATCGTCATGACCACCCGCGACCGGTTCTTTGCCGAACTGCTGGCCGTGGCCGAGGAAGAACGCGCCGACGCCTACGTGGTGGGGCTGCCCCTGCTGCACGACGGCACGGACACCCTGACCACCCGGCAGGTGCGCAATTTCGTGGAGCGGCTGAAGCGCCGCACCACCCTGCCCGTCTACCTCATGGAGGAGTTCCTGAGTTCCTACGAGGCCGAGGACGACCTGCGCGACGCCGGGCTTTCCGGCAGGGCGCTGGAGGCCGTGGTGGACCAGCAGGCAGCCGTGCGCATCCTGCAATCGTTCCTCAACCTGCCAGAATCCCGGCGTACCCCCGCCTGACCGGATAGCACCACCGCATGAGCGATACCCCCAAAGCATCCCCGGAAACTCCCCTCCCCGCTTCCGCACAGCCGTCCGCACAGGAGAAGGCCACCCAGCCCGTGGCCCCCGATATGATCACTGACGCGCCCGTCGGGGCCACCGCCACCCCGCAACCGCAGGACGGCGAACGCACGCCTGACGCTGACGACAGTACCACCGTGGCCGCCACGCCCGCTGCGCCTGACACGACGGGCGCGACAGGCGCAGCGGGCACAGCGGTAACGGCGCAGGCAGGCGACGCGGCAAACGCGGCAACGTCCGTGCCTGCGGCATCCGCCCCCGATTCCGCCTTCTCCACGGTTTCCCCAGCGGCCCAGGATTCCACGGACTCCACGGACTCCACGGACTCCACGGACTCCACGGGAGCGACAAGCGCGCACCCCGCCGCCCCCGCAACCTCCGAAAGCGTGACTGACACCGCCGCCGCAACGGCAGTTGCAACGCCCCCGGCGTCATCCGCCACGGAAGCAACAACGCCCGATTCGGCACCCCCCTTAGCTCCCGCACCCGCCCCGTCAGCCCCCGTGTCGGCCCCGATTTCACCTGTACCGCCCACCCCCGAAACACCCGTGCCGCCCGCCGCCGCACCCGCACCTGCCGCGCAATCCGCCGCCTGCCCGGCACCGGGCC
>NZ_VRYY01000066.1 GCF_015731765.1 Nitratidesulfovibrio oxamicus | reverse complement strand
TCAGCGCGGCCACGATGCCGCCGTGGGCGATCCGCGCCGGGCGGATGCGGGCGTCCTGCGCGGCGAATGCGGCGAGGATGTCGGGGGTGGCGTCGGTGGAGCCGTCGTCCACGGCCAGCACCTCGAAGTCCGCGCCGGTTTGCGCCAGCAGGCTTTCCAGCGTGGCGGACAGGGTGGCGGCGGCGTTCCAGACGGGCAGCACGACGCTGACGGCGGGGCAGGGCTTGGTCATGGCGGCGCGGGTTGGGGTGGAAATATTCGGAAGGGGGAGTTGCCGGGGGAAGGAGCACTTTGCGCGTTGCGGTCGCCAGCCGTAAGATTCGCTCGTTGCGCTCAGCTAACGGCTGCCGATCTCCGCGCGAAAACCCCGCGCCGCCTTGCCCGGCCCCAGCAACTCGCAATTCCTTGCATCCTGTCCCCACCAGCCCCCGCGACGGAAAGGCCGTCGCGGGAATAAGGAAGGAAGGCAATCGGCAGGAGGGCGCGGGGGGGCGTGGATTTCAGGAGTGATAGCATGAAAAGTGGGGAAGGAGGCAGGTGCTCCTTCCCCGTTGCCCTTATCGCTATTTCGCCTCTTCGGCCCCGTCCGCCCCGACGGGCTTGTCGCGCAGGGCATCGCGGATGCGGCACACACCGCACACCTCGTTGGAGGTGGGGTAGCCGCAGCGGGTGCAGCCGCTCAGGTCCACGCCGTCCTCGTTGTCGGCACGGGCGAACACGGGGCGGCCCCGTTCAAGGAAGCCCTGATAGAAGTCCAGCTTGCGACCGGGCATTTCTTCCTCAAGGTCGGTCCACAGCTTCTTGTAGAAGGTGAAGCTGGCCCCGCCGGAGTAAGGGCAGGGGGCGTAGTGGTGTTCGATGCCCATGAGGAAGGCGTAGTTGGCGGTCTCGAATTCCGAAAGCCTCCACAGGGGCTTCACCTTGCGGGCAAAGCCGCCGTCGGCGGCAAGGTCCGGGCCTTGGTCGCTCAGGTAGGCCACGTCCCAACGCAGGGTGTTGCTGAACAGCCGGGCGATCTCGTCGTCCAGATTGTGGCCGGTGGCCAGCACGGTGAACTTTTCGTCCAGCGCGGTCTTGTTGAAGAAATAGCGCTTGATCTTGCCGCAGGCCGAACACACAGGCCGGTTCAACCGGGCCTTCACGTCGGGAATGGCCAGCCCTTCGGCTCCCATTTCCTTCACGATCAGGTTCAGGCCGTGCTTTTCGCAGAAGCGTTCCACCACTCCGCGCGCGGCGGGCGAGGAACCGGGAATGGCAAGGTCGATGTGCAGGCCGGTGACGTCGTAGCCCAGCCGCGAAAGTTCCAGCATCAGGCTCAGCGAATCCTTGCCGCCGGAAAGGGCGACCAGGATGCGGTCGTCATGGGTGAACAGCTTGCGTTCCTTGATGCCGCGCTCTACCTGCCGGGTGAAGAACAGCAGGAAGCAATCGGCGCAGAAGCCGGTATGATGGCTGGGCAGGGAGACGACTGCGGTCTCCTTGCAGCGTTTGCATTTCATGGTGTGTGATCCTTTCGGGTTGCGGTGCATGCGGTGCCCGTTCTGAAGGGCGCCGGCCACAGCTGGCAGCGACGAGTTTTTGCCCTCTGGCGGACCGACCCGAAGGGCGCGTGGCGTGGCCGTTGGGCGAGCTTGCGAGGCCTACGGACATCGAGAGCAACGCGTCAGACTTCATTTTTTGTTCCGGTCACGTACAAGAAGAGTACGTTCCCTGCACAAAAAATCGTCTTCCTTGCCAGAGCACAAAATCACGTCACGTGTTATCCACTTGAAGTGACAATGCGGATCAGCAATTCATCATCCGGCAGCACTTCGCGGTCGGGGGTCAGCAGGCCGCCGTCGCGCACCACGATGGCCGTGGTGGGGCGGATGCCCAGTTTGCGCAGCACCTGCAGCACGGTCTTCTCGCGCGGCATGGTCAGCAGTTGCTCCTTGGGTTGCAGACGCACCGTGATGGTGCGCGGAGCGAACGTGCGACGTTCGCCGGGGATGGTTTCCGGGGTGTGTTCCATGATCCCGTCTTTGGTGAGGGTTCGGGGGAGGGGCGCGACCGCAACGTTTTCCACGGCGGCGCCCGGGCCGCGTACCGGAAGCGCACCATACCCGTTTGTGTCCTGATGACAAGGTGCGGCGGGGCGGGCTCCTGCGGCGGGGCCGGGTACGGGGCTGGTGCGCGACTCGGTCGGCCGGGCCGCGAGCCCCATCAGCCTTTCAGGGTGAAGATGCCATGCCGTCGGGGCGGGTTGCTTGTCTTCACCGCGTGCCTGTACTATCCTTGGCGAAGGTCCGGGGACAGCCTGCCGCCCGCGTGCGGGGGCGTGCTTCCCGCGCGGCCCCCTGTGCCCCGTGTCCCTGTGAGTCCGTGTGCCCGCGCGCGGGTGCGCCTGTGTGCACGGACGCAACGAGGGGCGGGCGCGGCACCCCGCAGCCCTCCCCCGTCATCCCCCCAGCGTCCCGAGCCTTCGGAGGTGAACCATGTCGGCCAAGAAGATTCTTGTCGTGGACGATGAAAAGCACATCCGCATGCTGTACCAGGAAGAACTGGAGAGCGAAGGCTATGCCGTGGCCGTGTCCGACGGGCGCGAACCCATCCTCGACGTGGTGGCCCGCGAAAAGCCCCTGGTGGTGGTGCTGGACATCAAGTTGGGGTCGGACCTTTCGGGGCTGGACCTGCTGCAGGAAATCCGCCGGGGCGAACCCGCCCTGCCGGTCATTCTTTCCACCGCCTACGATTCCTTCCAGCACGACCTGAAGTCGGTGGTGGCGGACTACTATGTGGTCAAGTCCGTGGACCTCACGGAACTGAAGGCCAAGGTGGCGCTGGCCATCGCAAAGCGAACGTAGCGCCCTGCTTCTCCTTCCCTTTCTCCTTTTCGCCAGCACCAGTCGGTGGCGGCGCATCCGCCCCGCATTCTTCGCGCAAATGGCATGCCCCTTGCTTTTACCCTGTGGGGCGGGTCTCGGCTTGCGCGATATTGCGCAATAGCCGCGCCGTGCAGCCGTCACGCGGATTGCGTGCCGCGTGCGCCTGCCCGCGCTGCCCGGCGCGGCCCGCCCTGTTTTTTTTCTGCCCTGCGGGGCGGTTTGCGGGTGTGCAGGGGGGCGGTCTGCCCGGCAGGCGGGTGGTTCGCGCTCGCCGTCTGCGCGATTGCAGATTGCGCAGCCGTGGCTGCCCGGCCCGGCGGCATCATTCCAGTGCCGCAGTCGTACCCGCCCAGCGCCAGCCACAGAGGTGCCCATGCCGGATTCCCTGTTCCCCGTCGGCCGCCGCGTTGCGCTGAACCGGCTCATCTACATGGGCATCCTGGTGGCGTCGGTGCTGCCGCTGGTGCTGATCCTGGGGGTCATGAACCTGCACCTCGGGGTGTCCTTCCGCGAGATGGTCTTCGGACAGGCGCGCGAAATAGCCGACCGGCACAGCCAGAAGATCGACGATTTTTTGCATGAACGTCTTGCCAGCGTGCAGATGCTGGTGGAGGCACAGGGCGCGGGGCTGCTGGAACCCGCAAACCTGAACCGCAAGCTGGAAGCCATGCGCAGCGCCTATGGCGGCGTGTACGTGGACCTCG
Organism: Nitratidesulfovibrio oxamicus; assembly: GCF_015731765.1. Lineage (GTDB taxonomy): Bacteria > Desulfobacterota > Desulfovibrionia > Desulfovibrionales > Desulfovibrionaceae > Cupidesulfovibrio > Cupidesulfovibrio oxamicus. The sequence continues at coordinate 22,016 of NZ_VRYY01000066.1, read as the reverse complement.
GCATGGTGGACGATACCGGCATCCAGAGGGTCTACGCCGGTCCTCATCGCCTTGAAGGCACAGATTATTCGCGCGAAAACTGGTTTTTGCAGGCTGGCGCGCGCGATGTGTTCATCAGCGACGTGTTCATGGGGGTGCGCAAGTCGCCCCATTTCATCGTGGCCGTAAAGCTGATGGTGAACGGCAGGGCGTGGATCCTGCGTTCCACCATCGATTTCGCCAGCTTCGTCTCGCTGGTGGAGGACGTCCGCGTGGGGTCCACGGGCCAGGCCTGCATCATCAACCGGGACGGGGCGTTCCAGACGTCCGGCGGTCGTCATTCGGCGGGCGACGGCGCGCAACTGGCGGAATTCGCCCGCAGGGTGTTCGGCGGCGGCATCGCGGGCATGGACCAGGACCGCGCCTTCGAGGAAGGCGACATGGTCTACGCCATGTCGCGCCTGAAGGGCGGCGACTGGATACTGGTGTTCCAGCAGTCCTCGCGCGAGGCGCTGCAAGGGCTGCACGCGGCCCAGCGCACCCTGTTCCTTGTGCTGGGGCTGGCCTCCATAGCGGTGCTGGTGCTGGGCATGTTCCTGGCCCAGCGCATCATCGAGCGCATCGACGGGCTGGAACGCGAAATGGCCGCCCTCAATGCCCAGGTGGTGGAGGCGGGCAAGTTGTCGGCCCTGGGCGAGATGGCGGCGGGCATCGCCCACGAGATCAACAACCCCGTGGCCATCATGATGGAGGAGGCGGGCTGGATAGAGGACGTGCTGGGCGAGTTGCAGGAGCAGGACGCCGTGCGCGAGATAGGCGACAGCGCACGCCAGATCCGCACCCAGGGTGTGCGCTGCCGCGACATCACCCACAAATTGCTCAGCTTCGCCCGCCGTTCCGACCGCGAGGTGCACGACGTGGACATCAACGCCATGGTCGCCGAGATGGTGGAGCTTTCCGGCCAGAAGGCCCGCACCGTCAGCGTCCACGTGGTGGTGGCCATGGCGGAGGGGCTGCCGCCGGTGGCCGCCTCGCCTTCCGAGTTGCAGCAGGTGTTCCTGAACCTGTTCAACAACGCCTTCGACGCCATGGAAGGCTCCGGCGGCACCCTGAAGGTGGCCACCCTGATGAGCGACACCGGCATGGTGGCCGTGAACGTGGCCGACACCGGCCCCGGCATGCCGGAGGCCATCCTGCAACGCATCTACGATCCGTTTTTCACCACCAAGCCGGTGGGCAAGGGCACGGGCCTTGGCCTGTCCATCTGCTACGGCATCATCCACAAGATGGGCGGCGAGATAAAGGTGAGCAGCATCGTGGGGGTGGGCACCACCTTTCAGGTGCTGCTGCCGCCGTTCGACCCTGCCGTACACGCGGCGCCTGCCCCGCAGGGGGGCGTGTTTCTGGCTGGCGGGGGACGCCTGACCTCTGCCTGCCCGGCGCCGAGTCCGCCACGCGGAACGCCTGCAGCCCCCGGCACGACGCCCCCCGGCGGGGGCAGCAAGGATACCTGATGAGCGAGACCCCCCCCAACACCTCTTCGCCGGGTTCGCCTTCCGATGCGGAAGCCGGCTCCGGGCCCGGCAGTGCCGCGGCCCCCATCCGGCTGCTGCTGGTGGACGACGAGGCGGGCTTCATCCGGGTGATGCAGAAGCGTCTGTCCCGGCGCGGCTACGTGGTGGACACGGCGGGCAGCGGCACCGATGCCCTGCGCACCCTGCGCGGCGCCGCCTATGATGCGGCGGTGTTCGACCTGAAGATGGACGACATGGACGGCTTCGAACTGCTGCGCGTGGTGCGGCGCATGGCCCCGGAAATGGCCGTGATCATGCTGACCGGCCACGGCGGCGCGGAGGAAGCCCGAGAGGGCATGCGCCTTGGCGCGGCAGGGTACCTGCTGAAGCCGTGCGAGATGGAGGAACTGGTCTGCGCCATAGAGCGGGCCTTGGGGCGGGGCGCGCCAGGGTAGCCCCGCGCGACCGGACCCCGGCATGCCCCGGCATCTGCCTGCCGCATCCATCCAGAGTGCGCGGCCTGCGTATCGGATTCGCAGCCGGGGCTGCCGCCTCCGGTTCCGATTGCAGCGACTGTCGTGAACGCCGCCACCGCCGCAACGGGCGCAACGGGCGCAATGGGCGCAATGGGCGCAAGGCCCGCGAAACCGCAGGCCCCTTGCCCTGCCCCCGCCTTCGTGGTAGCCGCTGGGGTCATGCTCGAAACCGATATTGCCGCCAAGGTCAAGTTGTTGGCCGCCGCCTTCGTGCCCATGCTGCTCGGCATGGTCTGCCACGAGGTGGCGCACGGCTGGGCCGCGTGGAAGCGCGGCGACCCCACCGCCAAGATGCTGGGCAGGCTGACCCTGAATCCCCTGCCGCATCTGGACGTGATGGGCTCGCTGCTGTTCGTCTTCACTGCCCTTACCAGTCCCTTCATTCTCGGCTGGGCCAAGCCCGTGCCCGTGAATCCCCGGTATTTCAAGTCCATCCGGCGCGACATGGCGCTGGTGTCCGTGGCCGGTCCGCTGACCAACATGCTGGTGGCCCTGGGGTTCGCCCTGTGCCTGCGCCTGCTTACACTCGCCTTGCCCGTGGAACTGTGGGGCGGCAACGGGGTATACGATTTTTTCCTGTACATGTTCTTCATCGGGATCAAGGTGAACTTCATGCTGGCATGGTTCAACCTGATTCCCATTCCGCCGCTGGACGGCGGCAGCATTCTCGCTGGCGTCCTGCCGCGCTCCATCAGCTGGCACTACCAGAAGATGGAACGCTACGGGCTGCTCCTGCTGGTGGTGTTGCTGGCGACCGGGATGCTGTTTCCCGTGTTGTCTCCGTTGGTGCAGTATTCACAGGCGTTCGTGCTGTGGCTGGTGGGATTGGACTAACGCTTCCCGTTGTCCCGCGCCGCAGTGCCTGAATCCGCAGGCCCGCAGCCCCGGACGGCTCGCGTGGCCGCATCGTCCGCTTCTGCTCGCCGTCCTGCCGTGGCCCACGCATGGCCGGGCGGCGTTGTGCCGAGCCCGCGCGGATCCTTCGCGCCGCCCGTGCATCGCATATTTCGACATCCCATTCCCTCCCGGAGGATCGACAGATCATGACCACCCCTGACAAACGCACCGTTTCCGGCATGCGCCCCACCGGGCCGCTGCACCTTGGCCACTACTTCGGCGTGCTGAAGAACTGGGTCGAGATGCAGCATGAAATGGAGGCGTTCTTCTTCGTGGCCGACTGGCACGCCCTGACCAGCGACTACGCCGATCCTTCGCGCATCCGCGAGTTCGTGCCCGAACTGGTCACCGACTGGGTTGCCGCGGGCCTCGATCCGGAAAAGTGCGTGATGTTCCAGCAGTCGCACATCAAGGAGCATGCGGAACTGCACCTCATACTGTCCATGATCACCCCGGTGAGCTGGCTGGAACGCAACCCCACCTACAAGGAACAGAAGCAGGAAGTGGTCAACAAGGACCTCGGCAACTACGGGTTTCTCGGTTACCCGGTGCTGATGGCCTCCGACATCCTGATCTACCACCCCAAGTGGGTGCCCGTGGGCCAGGACCAACTGCCCCACCTGGAACTGACCCGCGAAATCGCGCGCCGCTTCAACTTCCTGTACGGCGACTATTTCCCCGAGCCGGAAGCGCGCCTGACCCCGGCGGCCAAGTGTCCCGGCCTTGATGGCCGCAAGATGTCCAAGAGCTACGGCAACGCCATCTACCTGCGCGACACCATGGAGGAAATCGCCCCCAAGGTGCGCGGCATGTTCACCGACACCAACCGCCTGCGCAAGAGCGACCCCGGCAACCCCGACGTGTGCAACCTGTTCCCGTACCACGAGCTGATGGCCAGCCCGGAACAGCAGGCCGAAATCCGCCAGGGCTGCACCTCTGCCTCGCTGGGCTGCGTGGACTGCAAGAAGATCTTCCTCGAAAACCTGGGCGCCTTCCTGGGCCCCCTGCACGAGCGCCGCGCCGCCCTGCTGGCCAACCCCAAGGGCATTCAGGACATCCTGGAGGCCGGGGACGCCCGCGCCCGCGCCGAGGCGTCGAGGATCATGGGCGGAGTGCGCGACCGACTCAACTTCTAGCCTACCCGAGGGCGACGCACGCCGCTGCAAGGCGGGGCGCGTCGCCCGGTGCCGCGTTGCGCGGGCAAACGCCTTCCTTGACGTAGCGCTGCTACGCCTGCGTCGGCGTTTACCCGTGCGCCTTGCCCCGAACGATGCGTCCGCCTTTCGCATGGCGTGCGACACCCTCGGGCAGGCCGTGCGGAGAGGGCTTGCTCGCTTCGAGTGGGCAGACTCTAGAATTGTTTGATGGTGAGGGTAGCCAGGTACCCTTTGGCTTTTTTGACGACCGCGCCGGACATCCGACGCACTGCCAAGCGAGGCGACGATGACCGGCGAGACGAACAAGTGTAGCGGATGCGGCCCGACTGGTGCGGAAGTCGCGCAGGGCGACGAGACCCAGGCCTTTCTGGAAAGCCTGCCGGAACTGCACGCGGGCCAGACGTTTCAATTCGCCTGCCATCCCGGCGTGCGCTGCTTCAACGCCTGCTGTTCCGACCTGAACATGCCGCTCACGCCGTACGACGTGCTGCGGCTGCGCCGCAATCTGGGCATGGGCAGCGAGGAGTTCATCAACACTCATGCCCGCGTGGGCCAGTATCCGGACACCGGCTTTCCGGCCCTGTTCCTGCGCATGAGCGACCACCCGCTGAAGCTGTGCCCGTTCGTCAGCGATGCCGGGTGCACCGTGTATCCCGACCGTTCCGGAGCCTGCCGCACCTATCCGCTGGGCCGGGCTACCAAGGAAGACGAGGCGGGCAACGTGGTGGAGCAGTTCTTCGTGGTGCGCGAGGAGCACTGCAGGGGCTTCGACGAATCCGGCCAGTGGTCCAGCGCCACCTGGCTGGCCGATCAGGGGCTGGAGCCGTACAATGTCTCCAACGACCGCTACATGCGCCTCATGGCGCGTTGCAAGCGACAGGGTGCGGCCATCAGCCCCAAGCAGGCCACCATGGTGTTGCTGGCGTGCTATCAGCTGGACCGCTTTGCCGATTTCATCCGGGGCGTGGCGCTGTTCGACCGGCTGGACATCGACGCGGCCCGCCAGCGGCAGGTGCTGGACGACGAGGAAGCCCGCCTGGACTTTGCCTACGACTGGGCGGAACTGGTGCTGTTCGGCGATTGCGCGGCCCTGCGCATGAAGGGGTAACGGGGCGGTAGGCCCATTCCGCCACGGGGCGCATCCTGTGTGGTTCCGCCCTGAGCGGTACGCCGCTTCGTGGTGCTGCCCGGCTTCCGTTCCCGTTCAGCGTGCGACCACTGCCCAATTTCCGTCCGGCGCATGCCCACCGCGTGCCGGGCAGCCTCTGGAGTCATCAATGAAAGCATCACACCCCGACCTGAGCCATCCCGCCGTTGTGGACCGCGCCGCGCTGCCCGGCCTGCTGGCGTCCCGCCGCGCCGCCGGGCAGCGGGTGGTGTTCACCAACGGCTGCTACGACATCCTGCACCCCGGCCACGTGGACCTGCTGGCTCGCGCCCGCGCCGAGGGCGATCTGCTGGTGCTGGGGCTGAACTCCGACGCCTCGGTGCGCCGGCAAGGCAAGGGTGCAGACCGTCCGGTGAATCCCTTTGCGGTGCGGGCCTACGTGCTGGCGCATCTGGCCAGCGTGGACTACGTGGTGGAGTTCGACGAGGACACCCCCCACGCGCTCATCGCGGAAGTTCAGCCCGATGTGCTGGTGAAGGGCGGCGACTGGTCCGTGGACCGCATCGTGGGCCGCGACATCGTGCAGGCCCGGGGCGGGCGGGTGCTCAGCCTGCCCTTGCTGCCCGGATTTTCCACCACCGGGCTTGTCGAACGCATTCGGGCCGGACTGTCCACGGGCGAAAAGGAATAGCCAACATATTTTTGTGGGTGTACACCGAAGGTGTTTGCGCATTCTGGTTTGTGCATGCACATGAAAGCCCCCGGTATTCCATTGGAATGCCGGGGGTTTTGTTTTTCGCGCAAGCCAGTTGCGCAGGTGCTGTCGCGCGGCGCGGATCTTGCGTGATTGTTTTGCGTCTGCCCTAGTGGTAGCGCCCCTGCAGGAAATTGTCCGCGAAGCGCTGCACCGCCGCCTCGTCCACCATCAGCATGTCCAACTGGCGGGTAACGATGAGCAGCCGCCCCAGCTTCACCAGCCGCTCGGCGATCTGCGGCGCCGCGAACTTCTGGTAGCGGGCCGTGACCATGTCGCCTCGCACCTCGACGTGGAATCCGATGGATTCCAGAATGATGCCGATGCAGCGCACCCGGCGGTTCTTGCGCGTTTCGTCCGCCGCCCCGCCCTTGAACTGGAAGGTGATGTAGTTCTTGTTCATGGTCTGGCCGCAGTAGGCGTCCAGTACCCCGTAATGGTACCCCACGCGTGAACTGAAATTCAGGTACTTGTCGGAGATCAGCGCATAGCTGCGGTCGCCGAAGCGTTGCCCGTGCATGGTGGGCGGCTCGATCATGTGGCGGCTCATGACGGACAGGAAGCCGCTGACATCCACCGGGCGCGGCCCGCTCTGGTGCACGTCCGGGTCCAGCATGCCGTCCAGCAGGGCCCTGAACGGGGCTGACGTGACCTGCTCCGGCCACACGTAGGGGCCGTCAACCTCGGCCAGGCCCCCGCCCAGGTCGATGACGTGCAGGTCCAGCGGCACCCGGGCCTTCATTTCCACGGCCACCGCCCCGGCAACGGAGACGGTGTCCGACAGTTGGAACATGTGGGCATAGGACAGTTCGTGCACGAAGCGCATCACGTCGTGGATGGTCCGGCACGCGGCGGGGGTGAAATCGTTGGCCTTGGGGTCGTGCAGGTTGAGGGGCGAGATCAGCGCGGCCACCTGCTTGAGCAGGTTGTGGATGGGCGTGTCGCGCAGGCACACGGCGCGTTCCTCGCGCAGGGGCAGCAGTTCCTCCACCCGGCCCTGGTAGACCCGGCAGGAAAAGGCATCCACGGTCACCTGCGTGCCCACGGGCAGCGCGGCCATGGCTCCGGGCGCGTTGACGATGGTGGGCACGCCGAATTCCCGCGCCAGCGAGGCCATGTGCCCGGTAATGCTGCCCGCCTCGGCCACGATGGCCTGGGCGCGCTGCATGACCAGCACGTAGGAGGGCGAGGAGTGCGTGGCCACCAGTATGCCGCCCTCCGGAAACAGGGCCAGTTCCTCGGCGTTGGCGGGCTGCACCACCGGACCGCAGCCCACGCCGGGGCAGGCGGGTTCGCCGCCGTGCAGCAGTACCGGGTAGCCTTTGATGAGCGGGGTGGTGCGCGCTTCGCCGCGCGGGGTGGTGGTCAGCGGGCGGGCCTGAAGCAGCAGCAACCGTCCGGCAGGGTCAAGCGCCCATTCCACGTCCTGCGGCACGCCATAGTGCGACTCCACCCGCATGCCGATTCGGGCCAGTTCGTCGGCCTGGGCGTCGGTCAGGCAGGGGGTGTCGCGCTGTGGTGCGGGCACGTCTTCCTCGCGCAGGCGTCCATCGTCGCCGGGTGCAAGGCGATGCGCCTTGCAGGCCACGTTGCGCGATAGCGGGCGTGGGGCATCCTCGCGGCTGAACAGCCAGGTATCCGGTTCCATTTCACCGTCCACAACGGCTGCGCCCAGTCCCCATGCGGCGTTGATGACCATGGAGTCGGACAGCAGGTCCACCGGGTGGCGGGTGAACAGCACGCCGGCGGCCACGGAATCGACCATTTCCATGCAGGCCACGGCCATGGCGCTGGCGTCCAGGGTGATGCCCTGATGCAGGCGGTACACGATGGCCTGGGGCATGAACAGACTGGACACCACCCGCTTCCACGCAGCCACCACGCCGTCGCGGCTCACGTTGAGCACCGAAAGATACTGCCCTGCGAAGGACACGTGGCTGTCCTCGCTGAGTGCGCTGGAGCGCACGGCCAGGCGCAGCGCGGCGCCATCCACCCCGGTATCGGCATCGGTCCCGAAAGCCTCGTCGCAGGCGGCGTGCAGGGCGTCCACCACGTCCGGCGGCACGGTGGCGGCGGCGAACAGGGCCTGGATGTCGTCGGCCACGTCCAGCACGCTTTCCGGGTCCTGGGGATCCACATCGCGCAATCTTTTGCGTATTTCGCCCATCAGCCCGTCATGCTCCATGAAGGCGTAGTAGGCGCGGGTGGTTATGGCAAAGCCGCGTGGCACGGGCACCCCCACGCGCGAGGTCAGTTCGCCGAGATTGGCGCACTTGCCTCCAACCCAATCCACCATGTCGCCGTTGATGGCGGCAAAGGGCAGGGCGTAGGCCTCCACCGTGGCCTGGGGGCGGCTTTCCAGCAGTTCGGTGATGTCCGCGTTGATGCGCTCCACCACGCCGGGCAGGGAGGAGTAGGCGTCGCCAGAGATGGCATTGAGCGCGGTGGCCATGCGCATGGCGTGGAACACGGCCCGCGTGGCCTGAGAGCGCAGCCAGGTGGCCCCGAACAGGGTACACCCCGCCATCTTCTCGTCCATGTCCGCAAGAATGCGCGCAAGCTCGGCGTTGGAGTCCAGCAGGTCCTTGAAGTGGGCGTAGCGGGCGCGGAACACCCGCATGACCCGCTCGCGGGATTCAGCGTCCACGGTGCGCCTGTGGCCGAACAGCCAGCGCAGGCGTTCCAGCAGTGATACGGGCGGCGGCGCGGCCAGCATGGGTTACCTCCGTGACGGTGTCGGCGCGCCGCCATCCGTCAGCACGTAGCGGGTGGCGGGACCCTTGCCCACCTTGCGGATGAAGCCCTTGCGCACCATGTCCTGCAGGTCGTACTGCGCGGTGCGCACGGGTATCTCGTTGCCGACGATGTCCTGGTACTGTGTGCGGGTGATGCCGCCGTTGCGGCTGATGAATTCCCATGCGGCGCGTTGGCGCGGGTTCAGCGTGGAAAGCGGTTGCGTGGTTGCGCCGTCCTGGCCGTTGCGGGTGGGGCGTCCGCCGCCGGGGGTGCTGCCCGCGCGGTCACCCCTTGCCCGCGCACCGTGCATGGCGGCGTCCGACCAGTCCTGCCCGCCGTTGCCGGATCCGGTGGCCACGATGCGCCCGCTGACCGGGTCGTACATGGTACCCCCCGTCTGCGCGGACATGGGCGCGCCAACGGATGCCCCGGGCATGCCTTGCGGTGTCTGGGCGCCGTACGGGACGGCATAGGCGGCACCGTCGCCGGGGTAAGGGGCGACGGGCTGGCCGTGCCCCTGGGGCATGGCGCCCTGCGGGTAGGGGGGCTGGCCTGCATGGGCCGGGACCGGACTTGGCGGCAGCAGGGCCCCGTGCGACAGGGTGGGGTCCAGTTCCGCGCCAAAGCGCAGGTCCTCGGCGTACAGGGTGTCACCTTCGGCAAAGGCCACGGCGCGGGTGATGCAGTTCTTCACTTCGCGCACGTTGCCCGGCCAGCCGTAGGCCAGCAATTTTTCCAGCGCCCCGCGCGAAAGGCCCATGGCCGGGCGCTTAAGGGTTTGCGCGGCCTGCTTCAGGAAGTAGTCGGCCAGGGCGGGGATGTCCTCGCGCCGGTCGCGCAGGGGCGGGGTATTGATGGTGATCACCGCCAGCCGGTAGTACAGGTCTTCGCGGAAGGTGCCCTGGCGGGCGCATTCCTTCAGGTCCACGTTGGTGGCGGCGATGATGCGCGCGTCGAAGGGCAGTTCGTCGTCGCTGCCCAGGGGGCGGATGCGCCGCACCGACAGGGCGCGCAACAGGGCCTGCTGCACCTTGGGCGAGGCGTTGCCGATTTCGTCCAGGTGCAGCGTGCCGCCGTCTGCGGCCACGAAGGCGCCCTTGCGCTCGCCCCGCGCCTCGGAGAACGCCCCCTTCACGTGCCCGAACAGGGCATCCAGCAGCAGGTTTTCGTCCAGGGCCCCGCAGTTGATGGAGATGAACGGCCCGCCCGCGCGGTCGCTGGTCATGTGGATGGCCTCGGCGGCCAGTTCCTTGCCGGTTCCCGTCTCGCCGATGATCAGTACGTCGGCCTCGACGCCTGCGGCCTTGCGGATCATGCCACGCAGGCTGCGCACCGATTCGCTGGTGCCCACGATGCCGGGCATGGTGTCCTGGGGCGAAAGCTGGCTTTGCGGCTGCTGTTGCGCGATTTCCGTGTCCAGGCATACCCGCTGCCGCCGCCGGGTGGACTGGATGTGTTCTTCGCGCAGGCGCAATTCTTCATTGCGCGCCTGCAGGGCGGCCAGCATCTCGTTGGTGATCTGGAGCAGGGCTGCGGCCTCGGGGTGAACCCGGCCCATATCTATGGGGGCAAGGTCGCCCGATTCCAGTTTGCCGCTGGTTTCTTCGGCAATGCGGTGCAGCGGCCCGGCGATGCCGCGCCCCAGCATGCCCAGGATGAACGCCGCCGCCGCGCTGGCGCACAGTCCGAACACGAACAGCGCCCCGTACAGCTTGTAGGACGCGGCCATGGCCAGGAAGCTGGTGTCGGTGTAGGCGATGCCGCCCACCACCACGGTGCTGGCGCCGGGGCCTTCGCTGAAGGTGACCGGCGCGTAGCTTATGTAGAAGGCGCGGTTCATGGGCGAGGGGTCTTCCAGCATGGTGCCCAGGCGGCTCTGGCCCGAATTGCCGGACTGCACCTCCGTCACCATGCCCCAGTACCGTTCCTGCTCCGGGTTGGGACGGAAGGCCGCCTCGAAGCCGGAGCGTCCGAAGTCGCCGCGCATGCCGGAGCGCACCGTGTCGGTGGACAGGTCCAGGTTGGGATGTTCCGGCGATTCCGACTGGAACAGTATCCAGCCGTGCGCGTCGAAGAAGAAGCTTCGGTGCTTCTCCGTTTCTTCCGGAAAGATGTACAGCGGAGAGCGGCGCGATGCGTACACCGACAACACGTTGCGCAGGGCCAGCATGTCCACCGACAAGGTGAGCAGGCCGGTCTGGTTGCCCGCGGCGTCCAGCACGGGCGTGGTCAGCCGCAGCACGTGCATGGACAGCCCCTGCACCGTGCCCGCCGTGGGCACCGAGGGGTAGACGACCTCCGTGGGGGCGGAAATGCGCACGAAGCCGGGCTTGGGTTCCTGCGTGTTCTGGCGTGTCAGCGGGCCGAACCGCGTGGCCAGCGCCTGCTCCAGCGGCACCATCCACACGTCGCGACCGGTGTTCAGCAACACCATGCGGTTGTCCGGCGTGGAACCCTGGTAGGCGATTTCGCGATACAGGGTGCCCATGGTCTCGGCGCGGGTGCGCAGGTGGTGGGCCAGCGAGGCCGGCGAAATGTCGGTACGGGCAAGGTACAGCAGTTCGCGCCGGGCCTGCTGGAGCACCTGCTCCATCTCGTGGGCCTGGGACAGGGTGGCCAGCAGTGAACTGCGCCCCAGCGCATCGTGCAGGAAGTTCTGGGAGATGCGGTGGGATATGGCCCCGCTGATGATCAGCAACAGCATGAATGCGGGCAACGCCGCGAAGAGCAGCCGTTTGGCGATGCTCCATTCCGAAAAATTGCCTTCCAGGCGGAACAGCGTGCCGAACAGCGGCGGCCTGTAATAACGCATGCCTTCTCCCTGTCGTGAGTGCGGGGCGATGACCGCCCGTATCGGGACCGGGACGCCGGGCGGATCGTCGTTCATGGCGCCGGGGCGGGGGCGCATCCGGCGACGCAGGTCCATTTCGGGCAGCCGCATCGGTGCAGGCCCACTGCATGCGCCAGGGGTGAACGTCCCTGCTTGCGGGATGTTTCCCCGTGTTTCGCAACGGGAGGCACGAGGCGAAACGGCTGGCGAATGTGGGGCGCACTTTGCCATGCGGCAGTTGAGAAATTATGTACAAGGCTTTGCGCGATCGTGCAAGCGCAACTTGCGCGAAATGGAATTATACATTTAAATTCAGCATGTTAAAATGTATGGCACGCGGCTTGCTTTCCTCGGGTCGCGCGGCATCAACCGCGCAATGGACAGGACCAAAACCGCACTCCAAGGGGGGGTGCGGGTGGACACAAAGGCGGGCTCCGACGCCGGACGGGATCGCAAGACGCGAGGACGGGCCGGAGGCGGGAGCCGAAAAGGGCGGCAGGGCTGCCCGCAACCTGGAGGATGCACATGAGAAGGATCAAGACGCTGTTCATGTCGCTGCTGACGTTCGTGCTGGCCATTCCCGGCCTGGCGCTGGCCGCTGGCGGTGGTGGCGCACCCGTGGTCATCGTGGCCGACACCCGCAAACTGGACGGCGTGATGGCCTGGTGGGCCAACCTGTACAACGAGAGTCATGTCCAGTTCACCACGCTTACCATCATCCTGATCCCGCTGGTGGGCGTGATCTTCGGCGTGCTTGCCGACATCGTGATGAACTGGATCGGCATCGACCTGAAGTCCCGCGAACTGGCCGAGCACTAGGCCGCGCCCGCACCAAAGGAGAACAACGATGGAATGGCTCTATATCCTCATGCCCATCGCGGGCGTTAAGATCTTCTGGCCCGGCCTGATCATTCTCGGCGTGGGCGTCGGCATCATCGGCGGCTTCTTCGGCATGGGCGGGGCGTGGATGGTTACCCCCGGCCTGAACATCCTCGGCTTCCCCATGGCCTTCGCCATCGGGACGGACATCGCCCACATGGCGGGCAAGTCGCTCATCTCCACCATGCGCCACGGCAAGTTCGGCAACGTGGACTACAAGCTGGGGATGATCATGCTGGTGGGCACCGTCGTGGGCTTCGAAGTGGGCGCACAGATGGTCATGTGGCTCGAGCGCATGGGCAACGTCGAAAAGGTCGTGCGCTGGATCTACATCGGCCTGCTGACCCTGATCGCGTGGATGGTCTTCCATGACGTGGCCAAGCGCCGCGAAAAGGAACGCCAGGCTGCCGCGCGCGGTGAAACGCTGGCCGCGGGCACCACGGGCGTCGAATGGCACAAGACCCTGCACAAGATCAAGATTCCCCCCATGGTGCACCTGAAGGAAGCCGGCATCTACTGCTCCGCGTGGCTGCCCATCTTCGTCAGCTTCGCCACCGGCTGGCTGGCGGGCATCCTGGGCATCGGCGGCGGTCTCATCCGCATGCCCGCCCTCATCTACCTCATCGGCTGCCCGACCCACGTGGCCGTCGGCACCGACCTGTTCGAAGTCATGATCTCCGGCCTGTACGGCGCCGCCACTTACACCTACAAGGGCCGCACCGAACTCGTGGCCGCCATGATCATGCTGGTGGGCGCCTCGGTGGGCGCGCAGGTGGGCGCGGTGGCGACCAAGTACATCAAGGGTTACGGCATCCGCATCGCCTTCGGCCTGGCCGTTGTCGGCTGCGCGCTTTCGATCATGATGAAGCTCGTGCAGCCCTGGCTGCCCCAGTTCAAGAGCGTGCTGGATACCGGCGCCACCATACTGGTGCTGGGCCTGGTGTCCTGCATGTCGCTGTACATCTTCATCCGCATGGTTCAGGGCGTGAAGATGGAACTGGCCCGCAAGAAGGCCGCCTAGCCGCGCCGCGCACGAGAGAAGGAGAAAACATATGAGACGCTTTCTGCTGATGCTGCTCGTGGTGGCGCTGCCCCTCGGCCTCGTGGGCTGCGGTGAATACGGCAAGGTGGACCAGGGCCGGGTGATCGCATACGACAAGAACGCGAAAACCGTCACCCTGATCCAGGACAAGGCCATGGAGCCGCTGAACCCTGACTATTCCATCCTGCCCCCGCACACCTACAAGCTGCCCGCGGATCCCGCCGAAATGGGTCCGGAGCCCAAGGCTGGCCAGCGCATGAAGCTGGACACCAAGGCCAACGTCATCCGCATCTTCAACACCAAGACCCAGGCGTTCGAAGACATCGCGTTCAAGATGGTGGACCTGCAGGAGAACATCGACCGCAACCATCCGCTGGTGTACGACAAGGCCACGGAAACCGCGAAGAAGTTCCCCATGGTGGACCGCGACAAGAAGACCGTGACCATCTACTCCGGTCGCCAGAAGATGCTGTGCACCATCTCGCTGCCTGACGAATACTTCGCCCTGCCCGATTCCACCTGGGACGCCGGCGACGAAGTGCGCGTGTACTACAAGGCCGAGGGCGTGTCCCTGCGCTTCATGAACATCTCCAGAACCGACATCTTCAAGAAGTAGCCAACGGCGGCGGGGCCGGACACGGTCCCGCCGCTTCCCCCCCTTCCGCCCCGCCATCACCGCGCACTGTCCTGTACGGATGACGCGATGGCGGGTCGGAACGGGCGGAAGAAGCCCGGCTGACATCAAGACAAGGAGCGACACCGTGGAAGACCAGATGGATTACGCAACCACCGTGGCCCACAAGTTGCTGGTGCTGACCATGAACCTGCTGGCCATCGCGGCGGTGTGCGCGGGCATGTACCGTGCCTCGTTCGTGCCGGACGAATTCACCCCGGTATTCTTCAAGACGTTCTTCGCGGTGCTGGTGCCTTCGCTGGTGCTGGGCTGGTGCGCCAAACGCTGGCTGCGCGCCCGGGGCCAGGCGTGACCAGGTCGGTGCACCTGGCGCGCCTGCACCGGCGTTCCGGAAAGGTGGCGCTGCTGCTGCTGCTGGTCTGCGCGCTCAGTCTGGTGGACGGGCTGGCGGGCAGGATGCAGCAAGGCTTCAACCGCACCGACGCGCTGCCCGGCGGCGAATACCCGGTAAGCGGGCCGCTGCCGCCGCAGACCGAAACCATAGAGGACATGGTCATCGAGGGCGGCACGGACGACAGGCAGGTGCGCCTTGTGCCCTACGAAATCTATTCCGGCTACTGGCTGGGCGGAAAGATGTGGCGCGGCGCCATCAAGGTGGGGACCAGCCCCGCCTCGGGCGAATACGTCATTCGCGTGCACGACAAGTACGGCGAAAAGCAGAACCCCACGCTGATCTTTGCGGTGGTGGTGTGGCCCGACGAGGCCACCATGAAGGCCAATGCGCCGGAACGGCTTACCCGCTGGTTCGGCATCGACCCCTTCGGCCTGTCCGCGCTGGTGCTGCCCTTCGCCTTTTTGGCGGGGCTGGGCAACTTCATGCTGGGCCGGGCCTGGAGCCGGGTGCTGCTGTCCGAGCGCAGTGCCGAAATCTACAAGCTGCTGCCCGCGCCCGACGGCGGCGGCAAGGACGTCACCTTCGGCCTGGGCGTGCAGCACGGGGCCAGCCCCGGCATGCGTTGCAGCATTCGCCGTCCCGACGGCACCCCGGTGGGTGAGGCGCGGGTGGTGGAATGCACCGCGCGCGACTGCGTGGCCCGCGTGCCGCACGATCTGAACGTGCAGCCCGGCGACGTGGTGACCCTGCCAGGCACCGGGGCCCAGCCTGCGGAAACGCGCAGCGCATAGGGCCGGACGCGGAGCTTGCCGGGTTGCCGGTGCTGGCGGAATTTTTGGGCCGAGGCCCGGGGGAGGGAACATGGACTGCCCGGAACTGCTGAAAAGCTGCCGCATCCTGCTGGTGGACGACGAGGACGGCTTTCGCGACGCGCTGTTGCGCCGCATGCGCAAGCGCGGCGTGACCATGGACGGTGTGGCCAGCGGCCAGGCCGCGCTGGAATGGCTGGCCCGGCAGGCCGTGGACGTGGTGATCCTGGACATTCAACTGGGCGACATGGATGGCCGCGACGTGCTGCGCGAAATCCGCAAGGCCGGAGGTGAAGACCCGGCGGTGATCATCCTGAGCGGGCACGCCTACACGGACATCGCCCTGGACGCCATGCGCGCCGGGGCCAGCGATTACCTGCTCAAGCCGTGCCCGGTGGAGGAACTGCTGGAGCGCATCGAGACCGCGTTCGAGCAGGTGCTTGAGCGCCGCGCAGCACAATAGCGACAGCGCGGCTGCAGGCGCCGGACCGGTTGCGAGTGATTTTCGCCGGGTACTCCCGGCACGGCGTGCACCCGCCGCAAGTGTCCCACGACAGCATACGCCCATACCCCCCCCGCAGCCCGGGGCGGAACCTTAGCAGCAGACGGTTCCGCCCCGGACTCATTTGCGGTGGGCGGCATGACGCAATGGCCCCCTCGCAACGGGCGGAAGCCGCTTGGCCATGCGGCGTGTGCGGGGCGGACGGGGAAAAGGGGCGGGGCGGAAGAATGGTGCCTGGCGGCAGGCGGAAGAGGCGCGCGGTGCGCCCCTGCGACGCCTTGCAGGCAAATCGGGGCGGCGGGTGCGGCAGTCGGCTTGGGCTTCAGTCGCGCAGCAGCACCCAGGTCAGCTCGTGCTTGTTGTGGGCGAGGTGCAGCAGGCGCGACCCAGGCACCGCCGCGAAGGCGCGCGCCGTGGCATGATCCGTCTCGGACTGGAACTTCAGGGTGCACACGAAGTTGCGACACTGCCCCAGTTCCAGCCAGCGGCCCACGGTGGCCAGCAGCCTGTCCGGGTAGCAGATCACGTCCGAGAACAGCCAGTCCACGGCCCCGGCGTGGCGCGGGTCCAGGCCAAAGGCGCTGCCGGTGCAGAAGTTCACGTTGGGGTGCGCGGCGATGTGCGGGGCGATGTCCGCCTTGTCCACGCTGAACACGCGCGCCCCCAGTTCCGCCAGCACCCAGGTCCACCCGCCGGGGCAACTGCCGAGGTCCAGGCACAGTTCGCCGGGGGCGGGCCGCCTGCCGATGAGCGTGAACAGCTCCCACAGCTTCAGGTAGGCGCGGGTGGGCGGCACGGTGCGGTTTTCCTCGAAGCGCGGTTCGCCGTCTGGGAAGGGGCTGGTGCAGCGGGCGGATGCCAGCACCAGGTCCGGCTCCCACAGGGTCCAGGAACCCAGCGGGGCGGTGGGCGGGGCATCGCCAAACGCCACGGGCCGGGCGGCCACGCGTGGCAGTTGTTCCTGAATCAGCGCGGCCCGGCGGTGGTGGCCGGTGGCGTGCAGGTGCCAGTTGCGCTGGATGCCCTTCAGCTTGCGGGCCGCATCGCCGATGGAGGCCACGGGGATGGTCACGGGTTCCAGCCAGACGTTCTGCGCCCATGCCGCAGGGCGGGGCGGGCCGTCGGCCACCACCAGCCGCCCGCGCACGTCCAGCACGCGCGCACCGTGCAGGTCCTCGAGTTCGTGGACGAGATCGGCGGTGAACCCGGCGGCGGCGATGTAGACGGTGTGGTCGTCAAGGTGGGGGGCGATCATGCTCGTGTATCCGAAGAGTCCGAGGAAAAGGGGCGGATGCCCGGCGCAGGGCACGTACGGCGGTGTGGGCGTGCCTGTAGCGCGGCATGGCATGAATGGCAAGCCGCGTTGCGGGTGTCAGCCTGCCCACCGCTCGCGGATGCCCTCGATGGCGTCAAGATTGTCCTGGAAGGCCCGTACCACGTCCGGATCGAATTGCGTGCCGGAACCCGCCAAGATGGTGTCGCGGCATTCCTCGCGCGTGAAGCAACTCTTGTAGGGGCGTTCGCTGCGCAGGGCGTCGTACACGTCCACCAACGCCACGATGCGTGCCTCCAGGGGGACGTCGTCGCCCCTTAGCCCGAAAGGGTAGCCCGTGCCATCCCACCGTTCATGGTGCAGCAAGGCCAGCATGCGGGCCAGGGCCAGGAAGGGGTTGCCGTCATCCCCGCGTGGCAGCATGTACGAAGCGCACGAGGCCCGCGCCTCGTCCCTGTCCAGCGGGCCCAGCAGTTCGCACCCGAAGGCGCAGTGGCGGCGCATCAGATCCCATTCGCCTGCGTCCAGTGCGCCGGGTTTCAAAAGGATTTTGTCCGGGATGCCTATCTTGCCCACGTCGTGCAGCGGCGCGCACTGGCGCAGCATGTCGCAACGGTCTTGCGGCAGGCCCAGGGCCCGGCCCAGCAGCGCGCTGATTTCGCCCACCCGGATGACGTGCATGCCGGTCTCGTTGTCCTTGTATTCTGCGGCCCGGCTCAGCCGCTGGATGATCTGGCGGCGGGTGCGCTCGATTTCGGCGGTGCGCTCGCCCACCATGCATTCCAGACGTTGCTGGTAGGCGCGATTCTCGCGCAGCAGGCGGGCGCGTTCCAGCACCTTGTCCAGGGTCAGTTGCAGGATGCCGAAATCGTACAGGGGCTTGGTGATGAAATCCCATGCCCCTGCGCGCATGGCCCGGATGGCGTCCTCCACCAGGCCCACGCCGGACAGCACGATGGTGGGCAGGTCGGGGGCCAGTTCCCGCGCCCGGGCAAGGAAGGCGTAGCCGTCCATGACCGGCATGTTCAGGTCCACGATGGCCGCTTCGACGTGCGGCAGGTTGGCCCCCAGCACTTCCAGTCCCTGGCGACCGTTGGCGGCTTCCAGCGGTTCGTAGTCCATGTCCTCGAGGAAGGCGCACAACGAGCGCCGCAATCTTTCCTCGTCGTCGATGACCAGCACGCTCATCGCGGATTCCTCAGGTCTGCCGGGGCATCCGCAGGGCGTGCGTCCCCCTCGGTTTTCGTGTCTTCCGTGGCCCTGGGGGGCGTGTCGTGTACGCCGTGCCTGCCCAGTACATGGCGAATGCGTTCCGCCAGGCGTGCGGCGTCGTGGGGTTTCACGAACACGTCTTCCCGCCCCACCCCGACGGCGCGCAGGGCCTGTCCGGGGTTCATGTCCACCGAGCCGGTGTGCACCAGAAAATGGCGGCACATAGCGCGGCCTGCCGCTTCCAGGATGAATTGCTCGCCGTTCATTCCGGGCAGGCGCATGTCCACCACGCACAGGTCAGCGTGCCGGGCCGCCAGTGCCTCCAATGCTTCCTCGCCGGAAGCGGCGGCGCGCACGGAGAAGGCGTCGAAGTCTTCGAAATAGGCCATGAGCAGGCGGCGGATGGGCTCCTCGTCGTCCACGATCAGCAGGTCGATGGGCGGTTGGTGGGCGGACGTGTCGCAGAGGGGAGACGTCATGCCGAGGCCTCCTGCGGAACGGTGGCGGGTGCATCCGCGGGAAGTTCGATGATGAAGCGGGTACCCCTGCCCGGCCCCGACTCCACTTCCATCTGCCCGCCGTGCCCCTTGGTGACGATGAAGTACGAGACCGACAGGCCAAGGCCCGTGCCCACACCCGGCGCCTTGGTGGTGAAGAACGGCTCGAAGGCCCGGCGCTGCACCTCGGGCGGCATGCCGGGACCGTTGTCCGTGATGACCACGCGCACCCCCCCTGCCGTGGCGGTGACCTCCATGTCGATGCGCGGTGACTCCACGGGCGGGTCGGCCGTGGCCATGGCCTGGGCCGCATTGCGCAAAAGGTTGATGACCACCTGCTCGATTTCTGTTTCCGTGCAGTTGATGGTGGGCAGATCGTCCTCCATGCGCAGTGATACGTCTATATTTCTGAAATCATAACTTTTTTTCAGGTCGTAGTCGTTTTGGGCCAGGGCCAGGGCCCGGTGCAGCACGCCGGGCAGGTCGCAGACCTTGCGCTTGGATTCGCTGCGGCGGCTGAATTCCAGCATGTGGCGCACGATGGCCGAGGCGCGCAGGGCGGCGGCCTGGATGTCGCCCAGGAACACGTCCAGCTTGCGCTCGCGCATGTAGCGGGACAGCAGTTCCATATCCAGGCCCATGCTCCGCGCCACGTCCACGTTCTTGGCGAAGTCGGGCCTGGTGCGCTGCGCCAGGTTCTGCGCCGCCTGCAGCACGATGCCGAGGGGGTTGTTGATCTCGTGCGCGATGCCCGCCGCTATGCCCCCCAGCGAGACCATTTTTTCCGTCTGGATGATCACTTCCTGCATTTTCTTGACCTGCGTGATGTCGCGCAGCACGGCCATGACGTGATCCTCGCCGTCGATGCGCAGCAGCGCGCACGACAGCAGGCAGTTCATTGGCATGCCATCCTTGTGCCGGGCGGGGAATTCATGGTTGCGCAATTCTCCATCGCGCCGCAGCCGCTGGTAGGCTTCTCGCAACGAGGTGCCGGGGGGCATGATGGGCAATTCGCTGGCAGGGGCGGCCAGCACCTCCTCCCGCGTGAAGCCGAACATGCGGATGAACGCCTGGTTCACGTCCCGCACGGTGTCGCCGGTCAACCGGGCCACCACGATGGCGTCGGGGCTGAGCTGGAAGAGTTGGAAGAACCGTTGCTCCGACTGGCGCAGCTGTTCTTCGGCCAGTTTCCGTTCGCTGACGTCTTCTATGGAGCCATCGAGAAAGCCGGGCCTGCCGTCCGCGTCGAGTTGGAGCGAGGCGTTGACGATGGCGTGGAAAGGGGCGCCGTCGCGGCGCAGCAACTGGCATTCCATGCGCACACCCGAGGGGTTTGCCTGCAGCATGTCCAGCAGGCGGCGGCGTTGTGCCGGGTGGGGGTGTACAGGCAGGGACACGTGCAGGCGCAGCATTTCCTCGCGATCCGCATAGCCCAGCATGCGCGCCAGCGCGGGGTTGGCATCCAGGAACCCGCCGTCG
Source organism: Nitratidesulfovibrio oxamicus (assembly GCF_015731765.1). Classification (GTDB taxonomy): domain Bacteria; phylum Desulfobacterota; class Desulfovibrionia; order Desulfovibrionales; family Desulfovibrionaceae; genus Cupidesulfovibrio; species Cupidesulfovibrio oxamicus. The sequence goes on along the minus strand of NZ_VRYY01000066.1, from coordinate 1,784 downwards.
TACCGGCTGCGGAAGATGCCGAGGGGTGCGTTGCTGAAGATGGCGCGGTACTTTTCCTCGCTGGCTTTCAGGGCTTCTTCGGCCGTTTTTTTCTCCGTCACGTCCACGGTGATGGACAGGATGGCCTCTTCTCCGTCGAAGGTCACGGGCACGGCGGAGAAGATGATGTGCCTGTACGATCCGTCCGCGCGCCTTGCCGCGTTCTCCACGTTGTGCAGGCCGCCCTGGGTGCGCACCGCGTGGCGGAAGGCTTCGGCCTTTTCGGGGGACATGCCGGAGAAGTGCAAGGGGTCGCCGCGCAGCACCTCGTCCCTGTCCATGCCCTGCGAGACCAGAAAGGCCCGGTTCACGTCGAGGTAGGTCCCGTCGGACATGCGGTTGATGACGATGGCATACGGCGCGTTCTCGAAGATGGTGCGGAAACGCCGCTCGCTTTCCAGCGCGGCCTCGCGGTGTTGCTTCAGGTTGTGGATGTCGATGTTCAGGCCGATGACGCGCGTGGGGAGCCCCGCGTCGTCCCAGGCCACGGCCTGGCCCTTGCCCAGTACCCAGCGCCATTCCCCGTCGGCATGGCGCATGCGGAATTCCGAGTCGTAGCTGCCACGGCCTCCGGCTTTCATGTATTCATCAAGTATTCTGGATGTGTGTAATGTATCGTCCGGGTGCATCAGGCTGAACCAGCCCGTATAGGTGCGGGGGAGGGAGTCGGGCTCCCGTCCCAGCATGGTGTACCATTCCGGGCTGTAGTAGGTGGCGCCGGTTTGCGGTTCGTAGTCCCAGATGCCCGCGTTGGTGGCCGCCAGCACCAGGGCCAGCCGGGTGGACTGTTCCTCGGCCTTGCGGCGCGCATGGTCGAGGGCGTCCACCTTTTCGCGCAGTCTGCGCCGCAACACCCAGGTGACCAGGACAAGCCAGGCCACCGTCACCACGGCTCCCACGGCGGCCACGCGCAGCATGCGGCGCTGGTCCGGGGTGAGCACGCCCCTGGTGTCCAGCCGTACCCAGTGGGCCTTGGCACGCTCCAGTTCGTCCGGAGGGATGGCGGCAAAGGCCTTGAGCACCGCGCTGCACAGCAGGGGGTACTTTTTGCTGATGCCGAGGCTGAGCGGGTAGTCGAGGTCGGTGGTGCCGACCACCTGCAGGTTGGGCAGCTGTTCCCTGTCGATGTAGTGGGCCGCCACGGCCAGGTTTTCCACCATGGCGTCCACAACGCCGAAGGATACGTCGCGCAGGCCGGTCTGCACGTTGGGCACCGTCACCACCTCTATGCGACCGTCCAGCGAGTGCTTGCGGACGTACGCTTCGGTGACGTAGCCCTTCACCACGGCCACGCGGCGTCCCACGAAGTCGGAAAGCTGGCGGCCTGCGCCTTGCCCGCGACGGGCGATGATGGCGGTGTGAATGTCCGCGTACGGCGGCGTGAACTGCGCATAGAGCTCCCGCTCGGAGGTGCGCACTATGACGGAGACCAGGGCGATGTTCCCGCTTTCCAGCGCAGCGAGTTGGGTGGGCCAGTCCGGGGCCGGTGCCTTGGCGAAACGGGCTCCCAACTGTTGCTCGACCAGGGCCACCACGTCGGCTGCCAGACCCTGGAAGGAGCCTTCCGGACCAAGCATCTCGTAGGGCGGAAAATTCTTGTCGAAGTACAGGGTGAGCTTGTCGGGGTTGTCGGCAAGCCAGGCCTGCTCTGCCTCGGTCAGCGCGGCCCGTGCCCCGGCGGGGTCGGGGCGCAGCAGGCACAGCGCCATGGCCGCCAGCAGCACCACCACGCAGTGCGCGGCAGG
>NZ_VRYY01000054.1 GCF_015731765.1 Nitratidesulfovibrio oxamicus | reverse complement strand
CCGCGCCGCGCATCTCCCGCATGCCCGCATGCCGGACCGGGCCATCGCCCCCTGCTTGCGGGGCGGTGTCGTCTTGCCGCGCGCGCCTGCCCCCGTTCATGTGCGCCCCTTCCCATTCCCCCGGCCCACCTTCGCCGCACGTGTCCGGCACGGGCACCGCCACGCAGGTCCAGCTTATCTGCCTGATGCCCGCGCCATCGGGCAAGGTGATGCGGGTGCGGCTTTCGCGCACCGGGGCACCCTTTCCGGGCACGGGGGGCACCTCGTCGTGCAGCCAGCCGTGGGCGGGCGTCGGGTCGCCCTGCGCGAGCGATTTCGGGCGGTTGCCCTCTGCTTTCACGGCATCGCCCGCATCCCCTTCCGCTCCGCGCAGGTTGCGGGCGTGCCCGTTGGCGTACAGTACGCCGCCCCCGTCATCCAGCAGCAGCGCAGGGGTGTCCATGGCATCCAGCCGGGCAGCATAGAAGGCGACAAGGTCGGTGCTGGTCATGTGTGCATCACTGGTAATGGGTTCACCACGGTTGAACGGCACGGCGAGGCATTCATGGAATATGAATGAAAAACGAGGCGATGTTCATTGACGCTGTACTTTTGCCTGCTACACTCCCGTCGTCCTGTCAACATTCGGCGGGCATATTCTGCAAGTACGGGAAGTTGTCATGCGAAAGCCGTTGTTCCTGCTGTGTCTGGTCCTTGCTGCGCTGCTGCTGCCGCTGCACGCGCACGCCTCTGGCTATGCCGTCTACGAATGGAGCGCCCGCGGCACCGCGCTGGGCGGCGCCATGGTGGCCCGCGATGCCGATCCCTCCTCGGTGGCCTACAACCCTGCCAACATCACCGATCTGCCGGGGGCGCAGGTACAGGTGGGCGCCACAGCCATCAAGCCCACCGCCACCATGGATTTCAAAAGCCCGTCCCAGACCGACCGTGATTTCTCGGATGCCATCTGGGGGCTGCCCACCGCCTACTACACGCAGCAGTTGAACGACCACTACTGGTTCGGCTTCGGCATCTTTTCGCGCGTGGGGCTGGGCACCGAATACGCGGGCGGCGACAGTTGGGCAGGGCGCTACAACTGTTCGTACGCCGGCATCCAGTCGCTTACCTTCAACCCCAACCTGGCCATGAAGTTTTCCGACCAGTTCTCCATGGCCGTGGGGGTGGAAGCCACCTACCTGCGTTTCATGTATGACTCCACCGTTCCCCTCGCGGACGTGAAACAGGAAATCGACGCCGACGGCTGGGCCTACGGCCTCAACGCGGGGGCGCGCTACAAGCCGTATGACTGGCTGGCCTTCGGCCTGGCCTGGCGCAGCCAGATCGACCTGAAGGTGAATGGGGACGTGGACTTTACCCGCATGAGTTCGTCCTCACCGCCGACCATCGGCCAGGGCGGCATTTCCGGCACCGAACCCCTGCCAGAGTCCGTGACCTTCGGTGTGATGGTCAAGCCCATCGACCGCCTGAGCCTGGAAGCCGATGTGGTGTGGACCCGCTGGAGCGCCTACGAGGCCCTGACCATGAATTACGACCCGCCCCTGCTTGGCGCGTACCCTACGGTCAGCAAGGAAAAGGACTGGAAGAACACCTGGCGCTTCCAGTTCGGCGCGGAATATGCCCTGACTGACAGCGTGGACCTGCGCGCGGGCTACGTCTACGACCAGAGCCCCATCAACGACAAGTACGAAGACTTCGCCGTGCCCTGCTCCGACCGCCAGATCGTCACCGTGGGCGCCGGCTGGAAGGTGGATCAGAATTGGGTGGTGGACGTGTTCTACGGCTACCTGTGGATGGTCGACCGCCACTACGAAGCCCGACCGGTCAACTACATCTACGGCGAAGTGGACCGCGAGGATGCCCACGCCCACATGGCGGGGCTTAGCGTTACGTACAAGTTCTAGGGGCTGCACCCAAATCTGCAAACAGCCCCAGTCTCCAGATCAGTTCCGGAGGTTGCTCCGGCTTCTCATGAATCCGCGAACAGCTTCTGGTTCTCCCCAGCCGCCCGCCGTTCCCTCCGGCGGGCGGTTCCGGTTTTCGGGCCCGCCCTCGGCCTGGCTGCTGGCGAAGCCACGGTCGGCGGGCAGGCGCAGGGCGGCATGCAGGGCCGTTTCGTCGTGGCTGGCGCGGACCACGTTGCCGAGCCGGAAGACGCGCAGAACTAGCCCGCCCCCTGATGCACGGACCCCGCATGCATGGCGGCGTACACCGGGCTTCGGTCGCGGCGGCGTTGTGCATCAGGGAACGCGGGGCCGCCGCAGCGAGCGGCTGGCGGGCCAGCAGGGTGCGCAGGTTGCGCTGCGCCAAACCCTCAGGACCTTTGGCATTGGCATAATGGCTTCGACCAGCCGGGAAGACCAGCCCGGTCACGGTCGGCGTTGCGCCCAGCGCGGCCGCTGCGGACAGCACGGCGCCCCACGTCATGCGGTGATCGAGGTTCGCCCCGTTGCCATGTCGTGCGCCGTCCTGACGGCAGGCGGGCAGGCATGTCCCGAAATGGGGAGGTGTCTGGTTTTGCACCGTGGTTTTCATTTTTTGCGGTGGCAACGTGCAACGTAGTACGTACTGACTGCATGTCGTCAACAATCTAATATCGAATAATAATGCTTCTTGCGAGTATGCGAATCAGAAAAGTCACCTCTGCGGGCAGGGGGTGCTTTCGAGAGGGCAGGCCGCGGCGGGGCAATGCCGATGCAGGGCCTTCAAAACATGCAGCATGCTGCGCAAGGAGCACTGTTCATGAAATTGTCTGTCAAGCTTGCCGGGGCGTTCGGTACACTTCTTGTGCTGATGCTCGTGCTTGGGGTGTACGGAAATTACACGCTGGGGAGCATACTGGTGTCTGTGCACGACCTGACAGGCAACTGGCTGCCCAGCATCAAGGTGTTGGGCGAGTTGCACGGAGCAGTGAACTCCGTACGCCGCGCGGAACTGCAGCACATCATTGCCGACACCGCAGCAGCCATGGATGACGAGGAACGCTCCATGGAAAAGGCCCGCACTGCCTTTCTCGATGGCGCGCGCAAATACGAGCAGCTCATTTCCAGTGACGAAGAGCGGCGCATCTACACAAAGATGAAGGCTGATGCCGACGCCTATTTTGCCCTGCTGCCGCAGATCATCCCCCTGTCGCGGGCCATGAAGACGGAAGAGGCCCGCGCGTTGTCCGTGGGCAAGGCCCGCCCCTTGTTTCGGTCGGCCCTGCAAGGCAGCCTTGCTCTGGTGGAACTGAACGACAAGGGATCTACGGTGTCCGGGAAGCATGCGGATGATGAGGTCGTCGCGGCCCGCATGGTCAATCTGGTGCTGGTGCTGGTTTCGCTGGGCCTCGGCATTGCCGCGACGTTGTACATCATCCGTTCTACCATGGCCCAACTGGGTGAGGACCCCGGCTACCTGCACGATGTCTCGCGCCAGATCGCGGCGGGCAATCTTGCGGTGCAGTTCCGGTCCAGCAGGTACAAGGGCGTGTACGATGCCATGCAGCAGATGGTGGGCACCCTCAAGTCCAAGATAGCCGAGGCTGAGGACAAGAGCCGCCAGGCCGCCGCCAAGGAGCAGGAGGCCCTGGCCGCCATGCGCGAGGCTGAAGAGGCCCGTCGCCAGGCGGAAACCGCCAGGCGCGAGGGCATGCTGCAGGCTGCGCAGAAGCTGGAGGGCGTGGTGGAGGTGGTATCCTCCGCGTCGGAAGAGCTGTCCGCCCAGATCGAGCAGTCCGACCGGGGAACGGAGGAACAGGCCCGCCGGGTGGCGGAAACTGCCACGGCCATGGAAGAGATGAACGCCAGCGTGCTCGAGGTGGCACGCAACGCAGGCGGCGCTGCCGACGTTTCGGAAAACGCCCGCCGCATGGCCGACGAAGGCTCGGTCATCGTCGGCAAGGTGGTGGACGGCATCGGGCAGGTGCAGCAGCAGTCGCTGGCGCTGAAGCGCGACATGGAAGAACTGGGGCGGCAGGCGGAATCCATCGGACAGATCATGAACGTGATCAGCGACATAGCCGACCAGACCAACCTGTTGGCGCTGAATGCCGCCATCGAGGCGGCGCGCGCGGGCGACGCCGGGCGCGGCTTTGCCGTGGTGGCCGACGAGGTGCGCAAGCTGGCGGAAAAGACCATGCACGCCACCCAGGAGGTGGGCGCGGCGGTACGGGGCATCCAGCAGGGCACCCGCACCAACATGGAGCACGTGGACCGGTCCGTGGGCACCATCGAGGACGCTACCGACCTTGCCCGCCGCTCGGGCGAATCGCTGCGCGAGATCGTGCGCTTCGTCGATGCGGCGGCCGATCAGGTGCGCGGCATCGCCACCGCTTCGGAACAGCAGTCCGCCGCCAGCGAGGAAATCAACCGTGCAGTGGAACAGGTAAGCGCCATTTCGGCAGAAACGGCCCAGGCCATGCGCGAGGCGGCCATCGCCGTGAACGAACTGGCCAACCAGTCGCAGGTGCTCAAGCGTCTGGTGGAGGAATTGAAGCAGGGCTGACCGACGCACGCCATCGCACGCTGTCGTTTTGACGCGCGCGGTCCGCCCCTTGGGCGCGCCGCGCGCTTTTTTGGTCTGGTGCGGATGCTGGCGCATTATAACGGTACGCCGTACGGCAACATTGACGTGTGACGGCAAGTGCCCTACTACGTGCGCACGAGGCTGTGCCATTTTTCACAATTGGGCGGGTTCACGCAAGAGTGAAATCGCTTGTTTGCGGGGAGATCCATGATTCGATTTCGATCAATCAATGTCCTGTGTTGCGTGGTTGCCCTTGCGGGGGCGCTGGCGGCCACGACGCCCACGCCCGCAAGGGCGACCTCGTCCTATGTGGGCAGCGCCGCATGCCAGCCCTGCCACGCCGGGGAATACGAGAAGTTCCAGAAGCATTCCAAGAAGGCCAAATCCTGGAAGAGCGTGGCCACCATGGCCCCCAAGCTGACGCCGGAAGAACTGCGCGGCTGCTACGAATGCCACGTGACCGGGTACGGCAAGGGCGGCTTTGTGGACCACGCCACCACCCCGCAGTTTGCCGACGTGGGCTGCGAGACCTGCCACGGCCCCGGCGCGGCCCACGCCGACGCGGGTGATCCGGCGCTGATCGGCAAGCCCACCATGACCACCTGCGAAGGCTGCCACAACGCAAGCCGGGTGCGTTCGTTCGGCTTCAAACCGTTGTTGCACAGCGGCGCGCACTAGGGAGGCGGACATGGGGGGGGCTCTCGCGCGGTCGCTCAGCCTGCGCACTTCACTTCTGGTGACGGTCATCGCCGTAAGCGTGTTCGCGGTCATCATCGGAACCGGGGCTTGGCGTCAGCGCCATGCGGCCCTGAAAGAACTGGAGGTCGTGGTCAGCCGCGAGTCCGGCATGATCAAGACTGCCATCGACCGGCCCATGCTGCTGGGCAACGACGCGGGCACCCGCGCCGAATTCGCCGAACTGGCGCGCCACTACGCGGACACCACCGTGCATCTGGCCAGTTTCAACGGCAACATCACCTATTCCACCCGGCCAGAGGCGGAACGGCGCGACCTGTCCGACGTGCTGACCGACCCCGGTCTGCGCGACCTTGCCGGACGCGCCCGGCGCGAGGCGCTGGAGGCGTCGCTGCTGTTCGAGCGGGACGGTCGGTCGGTGTTCGCGCACGTGACGGGCATCCGCAACGAACCCTCCTGCCACCATTGCCATGGCGCATCACAACCGTTGCTGGGCCAGCTGGTGGTGATGCAGGACGTCACGCCCATCCTGGCCGGGGTGAACGGGCGCATCCTGGAAAGCGCGGGTGTCTCTGCGGCGGGGCTGGTGGCGTTGCTGGCCGGGGTCATCCTGTTCATCCGGCGGACCATCGTGGACCGGGTGCAGCGCATCACCGACGCCAGCACTGCCATTGCCGGGGGCGACCTGAACGCCGACCTTGCCGTGGGCGGGCATGACGAACTGGCGCGCCTGGCCGTCAACCTGCACGGCATGGTGGGCGGGCTGAAGAAGGAGCTGGGCTTTTCCAAGGGCATCCTGAGCGGCATGACCCTGCCCTTTCTGGTGGCGGGCACGGATGGCCGCGTCAGCTATTGCAACGCGGCCCTGCTGCGCATGCTGGATCTGGACGGCACGCCCGAGGCCCAGGCGGGCAAGACCGTGGGCGACCTGATGTTCGGCGAGCCCCAGCGCGTCACCGTGACGGACCGCGTGCTGCGGGAACGTACCGCACACACCGGTCAGCGCGCCACCCTGGACAGCCGCAAGGGCGGGCAGGTGCACGTGGTGGTGGATTCGGCACCGCTGCTGGATCTGGACGGAAATCTCATCGGCGCGTTCAGCGTGTACACCGACGTTACCGAAATGCAGCGCCAGCAGGCCCGCATCGAAGAACAGCACGCCCGCATCGCCCGCGCGGCGGAGGCGGCGCGGCAGGTTTCCGCGAGGGTGTCCTCCGCTTCGGGCGAACTGTCGGAGCAGGTGGAAGAGGCCAGCAGCGGCGCCGACGAGCAGCGCGGCCTGGCCGTGGAAAGCGCCTCTGCCATGGAGCAGATGAACGCCTCCGTCATGGAGGTGGCCAGCAATGCCGGTTCCGCCGCAGATCTGGCTGGTACCGCCCACGAGCAGGCCCTGCAGGGCTCTGCCGTGGTGGAAGAAGCCGTGGCGTGCATCAATCGCGTGGCCGAGCAGGCCCGCGTGCTGGAACACGACATGGGCGAACTGGGCACCCAGGCCGAGGGCGTGGGGCGCATCATCGGGGTCATCGAGGACATCGCGGACCAGACCAACCTGCTGGCCCTGAACGCGGCCATCGAGGCGGCCCGGGCCGGTGACGCCGGGCGCGGATTTGCCGTGGTGGCCGACGAGGTGCGCAAGCTGGCCGAAAAGACCATGCAGGCCACGCGAGAGGTGGTGGGCTTTGTCGAGGCCATCCGCGCGGGCGTGGCCCGCAGCCGTGCCGCCACCGACGAGGCCGTGCGCCTGGTGGAGCAGTCCACCGGACTGGCCGGGCGCAGCGGCGAAGCGTTGCTGGCCATCGTGGGCACCGTGGACCGCACGGCGGATCAGGTGCGGGCCATCGCCACGGCGGCAGAGCAGCAGTCCGCAGCCAGCGAGCAGATTACCCGCGCGGTGGACCGCATCAGCACCATTTCCGGCCATACGGCCGATTCCATGCGTCATTCGGCCGGGGCCGTGAGCGACCTTGCCCGGCTGGCGCAGGAGTTGGATGCCATTATCGACGACATGCGCTGATGCCCGAAGGGCGGAACAGAAAGATGCCGTTGGGGCCGCCGGAGCAATCCGGCGGCCTCGTCGTTTGGCTGCACGGAAGGGAGAGGCGTAACGGCGTGAGGCGATGGCGGGAGTGACCTCTGCCAGCCTGATACCTGGTCTGCTACTCGGTGAAGCCGGGCGGCAGCCCGCCGGATGGCGGCGCGCCGTCAGGGGAGGGCGGCGGAGGCTGCACTCCGTCGGTGCCCGGATAGGGCGCGCTGCTTGTGGAGTCCGTTGCGCCTGTCGCCCCTGTCGCGCCTGTCGCGCCCGTGGCGTCCGTGGGATTCGGGACGTGCGCCTCGCCGGGCTTTTTGGGGGTGAATACCAGGCGCAGGCCGCGTGTCTCCGCTGCTGCGCGCATGCTGCCGCTGGCAATGCGCAGGGCGTCGCGCGGGCGGATGACGATGGCCTTCTGGCCGGTGGCCTGCACCGTTTCCGGGCAGTGTCTTTCGCAAAAGCCGCATCCGGCGCAACGGGCCGGGTCCACGTGGGGCACGCCCACTGTGTAGCCGGGTTCCGGCTTCAGGGCGATGGCGTCGTAGGGGCACACCTCGTCGCAGACCAGGCAGCGCTTCTTCCTGGCCCAGGCCAGGCAGTGGTCGCGCAGCACCTCTGCCGTGCCGATCTTGGCGAAGGTGCGCTCGTCGGCCAGCCACCGGATGGCCGTGGTGGGGCAGGCGCGGGCGCAGGCATGGCAGGCCGGGTCGCAGAAACCGCGCGCCGGGGTGACCACCGGGCTGAACATGCCCAGCGCGCCGCTGG
>NZ_VRYY01000053.1 GCF_015731765.1 Nitratidesulfovibrio oxamicus | reverse complement strand
CGGCGGCTCCCGCCGCCACTCCGCCCCGGTCCGCGCAGGTGCTCCAGCCCGTGGCCCCCGCCGCCGCACCCGGACGCCCCCTGCGCAAGACGCTGACCATCACGCTCGAATACGACGCCATGCGCGAGCCCGCTGTATTGGCCTCGCTCCGGCATCTCGAAAGCCTTTGCGCGTCGTTCACCCGCACCCCCGGCATGCGCGCCGCGTAGCCGGAAAGGAGGCCCCATGGCCCGCAGGAAGAAGGAAAAGGCCCCGGTTCAGGCCGATCTCCCCGAGAACACCGTCTTCATCACCGTCACCGCCGACATCCTTCAGGAGACCGACGCCGCAATCCTCATCCGCTGCGGCGAGGTCGAGGACTGGTTGCCCCTCAGCCAGATCGAATTCACCGGCACCAAGGGCGACACCGGCGTGGTCATCAACCTACCCGAGTGGCTGGGCGACGAGAAGGGCCTGACCGACGGCATGGGCGCGGCCCCGGCTCCGGTCGATGCCGAGCATGACGACGCCTCCGGCGAAGACGACGCGGCAACCGAAGAACCCGGCGCGTCGGCGGTTGCCAATGACCAGAACTGGCTGCGGCAGGAAACGATCACCGTCACGCAGGAACTGACGCAGGCCGAGAAGGCCGAGTACGCCGACGAGATGGCCCGGCTCGATGACGAGATCGAGGAACTGGAAACCGAACGCGACCGGGTGAGCAAGGCGTTGAAGAAGCAGATCGACGCCAAGGAAGATGAACGCCGCGCCCTGTCCAAGGTCGTGCGCGAAGGCACCGAGACGCGCGAAATCTTCTGCGACCTGGTGGCCGACTACAACACCTGCGAAATGGTCTGGACCGACGCCCATCCGCCCCACGAGGAAGTGCGGCGCCGCAAGATGACTGCCGAGGAACGGCAACTTCCCCTGACCATGAACACCCGGCCGGACCCGACGGGCCAGTCTGCTGACCACGAGCCCGACAGCGGCGAGGAACAGCCCGATGACGCCCCCGGCTTCGATGCCCACGACGCCGAGGCGACCGGGGATGACGCGCCGGGCGATGACGGCCCGGACGATTCCGACCTTGATCCCGACTACCCCCACATCCCGCCCATGGCCGCACACGCCGAAGCCGAAGCGGTGCAGTAACCGACCACCCCTGACCCAAGGAGCAAGACATGACTGGTGAAGCTGGTTTTCTGGGGATTCTGGCCAAGATGGGGATGGAGGACTGCGCCTGCGAACGGAAGCGCGCCAACTTCCCGAAGTTCGAGAACGAGGGCGATGCCCTTGCCTACGCCAAGCGCATCGCCACACTCAAGCCCGGCGAGATCGTGATGTTCGGCAATCAGGACGAAGACCTCACCACCGCCGTGTACATGCGCCCCGTTGAAGGTGGCCAACGGGCGTTTGTCCTCAAGCTGGACGGGGACAAGGAAGTCTCGGGAACGGCGTGCCCCTGGGCCGCCCTGTGGTTCCCCGACATGGTGAAGGCCTCCTGACCCGGCACAGCCGTGGCGACCGGGCATCCTCCCTTCCGTGCCGGGTCGTCACGGCCAACCGGGCAGCGATCACACGCAACTAGCAGGGCCTGTCTCGCTGTCCGGGCTTGAGGAGCCCGCCGGGGGGTGCAAGCCCCCCGGCAAAGGAGGTCACCTGAATGCATGAAGGCAACGAGGCCGCACCGGCCAAGAAGCCCCGCCCCACCAAAAACTTCGCTGCCATCAACGGGGCCTGCAAGATGGCCCGACTGACCGACGGCAGCAAACCCAGGGCATGCCCCCATTGCGGCACCAACTCCAAACTCCGGACGTGCCCGTTCTGCCACCGCAAGAAATAGTTCCCTCCCCCCAACACCCGCAGCGACAAAACCTCCCTCCTCCGTCGCTGCGGGCACTCCGGCCACACCACCCCGGTGTGGTCGGACGGGAGAAAACAAACAGGAATCTCAATGGCACTTGCATATTACAACGAGCATGACCCATTCGCTGCTGCATGGCTGCGCGAACTCATCAAGGCCGGGCACATTGCTCCCGGGGAAGTCGATGAGAGGAGCATTGAAGATGTCGTTCCAACTGACCTTGCCGGGTTTAACCAGTGCCACTTCTTTGCCGGTATCGGGGTGTGGAGCTATGCCCTGCGACTTGCCGGATGGCCCGACAACAGACCTGTGTGGACCGGCTCCTGTCCTTGTCAGCCTTTCAGCGCGGCAGGCAAAGGCGTTGGGTTTGCTGACGAGCGGCATCTTTGGCCAGCATTCTATCATCTCATCTCGCAGTGCCGCCCTGATGTCGTCTTTGGAGAACAGGTTGCAAGCAAAGACGGTCTTTCTTGGCTCGACCTTGTACTCACTGACATGGAAGCGACGGGTTACGCCTGCGGGGCGGTCGATACCTGCGCTGCGGGCTTCGGCGCGCCGCACATCCGACAACGCCTGTATTGGGTGGCCGACGCCCCAAGCTCACGACACAACCGGGAGATCGGCGGGCCAGAAGGAAAAGCACGGGACAAGACACGGCTGTGCATGTCTGGTGCGGAGTGCAGAGTTTGCGGGGTGGCCAACGTGTTCAGCACGGGATTGGAAGGATACGCCGGGGATGGCGCAGGAAGCGTTCGACAAGAGCGGGAAGTTCCGCAACCGCATCGACCAATTGGCGCGGACGGCGTTTCTGTCAGGCTGGGCCACCCCAGCCGCGGCAGATGGAAACGGCGGGAAGCGCCCGCACCCGGAAACGAGCATGTCGGGGCAGCACCCGAGCGGACGCAAGGTGAACATGGGGCTGGCCTCGCAGGCGCACGTGGGCTTCCTGAGCTCGGAACCGGCCCGACTAACGGTCACTGGCGAGATGCTGACTGGCTATTCTGCCGGGATGGAAAATGGCGGGCAGTTGAACCCGGCTCATTCCCGTTGGCTCATGGGACTCTCGCCCGTGTGGGACGACTGCGCGGCTACGGCAATGCCATCGTCGCGCCACAAGCGCAGGCATTCATCGAAGCATATCTAGCGTGTCACCCCGCTCACAAGGAGATGTAGGACATGCACCCCACAACCGGAAGCAACACACCACAGCCATCTACCCGACTGTGCGCGCCCCTCCCGGCTCTCGGCCCCCTCATCTCCCCCGAAGACCTCGCCGCGTCTCTTGGCTGGACGGTGAAACGTCTGTATGCCCACGCCAAGGAACTTGGCGGCATCAAACGCGGGCGCGCCTGGCTGTTCTATTCGGCCAACGTCGAACGCGCCCTTCAATGGAGGAATGATGCCAATAACGAGGAAAGACCGGCACGGAAAACCGGTGATCTATGGGAGGGTGAAGCTTCCGAGCGGGAAGCACCGGGAGCATCGTTGCACCACATGGCGGGAAGCCGTGGCGTGGGAAGAGAGCGTGAAGGTGACGCAGCCCGATACGGTGACCGGCACGGTCTCCTTGGCGGCGCTCTTCACGGCGTACCTGGATCACGTGCAGGCGCGCGGCATGGCGGACAAGACGTACGGGGAGAAGAGACAGGCGTTTCGTGAACTGCTGGCCGACGTGAAGCCGTCCCTGCCTGTCCAGCGCGTGACCTACGCCCTGATCGAGGCGCACCTGGACGGCATTGCCCGGCGCATCAGCGGCGCGCAGGCCAACCGGCGGCGCAAGAACATCCTCGCGGCCTATTCGTGGGGCGTGCGCGCCTTCAAGCTGCCAGAGCCATGCCCGTGGCGCGTGGAGCGGTACAGGGAAGACAAACGCCCGAAATACGTCCCGACACCCGAGGACTTCTGGAAGGTCCACGACGCGGCGAAGTCACCGGATGAACGCGCCATGCTGTTCACGGCGCTGCACACGGCGGCCCGCAAGGAAGAGTTGTTCCGCATGCAGCGGAACGACCTCGACTTCGCCAACCGCCGTCTCCGGCTCTGGACGCGGAAACGCAAGGGCGGCGGGCTTGAAGAGGACTGGATACCCATGACCCAGGCCCTGCACGATTGCCTCTTGCGCCACCGCCTGCAAATGGGCTTCCGCGAGCATGTCTTCGTCAGCAGCCGGGGAACCCCTTGGGTATCCGCAACGCACCTCATGTACTCGCTGTGCGACAAGGCTGGAGTGCGCCGCTTCGGCTTCCACGCAATCAGACACCTGAGCGCGTCGATGCTCGACGGGGCCGGGGTGCCGCTCTCGGTGATCCAGGCCATCCTGCGCCACCGGAGCGCCCTGACCACCTCGCGCTACCTCACCTCGTTGCGCGGCGTGCAGGCGTCCCTGGACGGGGTGTTCGACAGAACAAAAAGTGAGTCACCAAGTGAGCCATGCTTGGCGGCTACTCACTTGGTGACTCACAACTAGTTGCAAACAATGGTGGGCGGTGAGGGGATCGAACCCCCGGCATTCGGCTTGTAAGGCCGACGCTCTACCAGCTGAGCTAACCGCCCCGGTAGGCAAGGCAATCCTGGCAGGATACTACGTCATGTCGCCCGAAAGCGCCATGCCCCGCCCCTCTCCGTTTGGCAACGGACGGCTGCGGCTTGCTGCAACCTGCTGCCGCCCGTGACGGGATACTGCTCTTAGTGCAGGGGCGGCGGTCATGTCAAACACCTTGTGCTTTTGTACTGGACATTGTGACGTCGGATATCTATGTAGCACTCGCGGCCCTGTGTCCGCCGTGCCACCGCCCTCAGCGGCGTGCGGACACCGATGCACGCGCCGACTCGCGAACCGGCCGACGGACCGTGAATCCGCCCCTCATGCCCCCCACAGCCCCCCGCACGTTGCGGCAGGACATCTCCCTGCTGCTCCGCTCCGCGCCGCCCAAGGCGCGCGCCGCCATTGTCGCCCTGCTGCCCGCTGCCAAGGCCGTGCTGGACACGGGCTGGCGTCCCGACATGCACGCCGCGCCCATCCGCAACTGGCGCGACCTGATACAGTTGCTGTCCGGCCTCACCGCCCAGCGCCACGACGCGGAAACCCTGCTGCGCGTCACCAGCGAACTGCTTGGCATCGCCGACGAAATGGCCCCGCCGGAAATGGTCCTGCGCGAAAGCGCAGCCGTGCTGCTGCGCGCCTTTCACGCCGACATGTTCGTGTGCCGCCTGCGCGACGACGACGGCGAATGGCAGATCATCGCTGCGGAACGCGCCGACGGCGGGCCCATCCCGCTCTTTTCGCCGGTGCTGGAAGAAGGGCTGGCCGGGCACCCGGTCATGCGCGCGGTGTGCGACGGCACCCGCCACGTGCTCTCCAACAACCTGATGGGCATGGACCGCGGCGGCGATTCGTACGACTGCATGGCCTACAAGGTGGGCTACCGCTCGCGCCTGGCCTTCGTGCTGCGCGACCGGGGCGGGCGCCCGCCCTTCGGGCTGGTGCTGCTGTATTCCGAGCGCGAACACGGCTTTGACAGTTACGACGCCCGCTTTCTGGCCAAGTGCTCGCGCATCGTGGCCCTGACCACCGGCAGCCGCGTGGCCGTGGCCCGCGATGCGCTGGAAAAGGCCGCCGGGGCAGTGGCCCACCACGGTAACAACGCCCTGGCTATCCTGCGCAACCATGCGGAATACTGCGCGGAACTACTCGACGACATGGCCGACGACTGGGACGACGCCGTACACGCCGCCGACGAGTTGCGCGGGCTTTTGCCCGAAGGCTCCAAGGCCCACGCCGCCGCCGCGCGGCTGGCCAATGCCCTGCACGGCATGGACACCACGCAGTTGACGGAGCAACTGGACGGCGTGCTGCGTTCCACGCGGCGCATTGCCCGCATCATCGACGCGCTGGAGGAATCGGCCGAAAAGCCCCGCCTGATGCACTACGTGCTGGGCCGCCATGTGCTGGACCTGGGCAACCCCGCCGACGAGGAAGAGGAAATGGAAACCCTGCGCAAGACCTGCTGCACGGCGTAACCGGCGCGGCAGGATGCGCGGGCAGCCCCTGCGCCCCTTTTCCCCTGCTCCGCATGCCTCGGCCCGCCGATCGAAATTCCCCGGCATGGCCGGAACGAAAAGAGCGCCGATGGATGCGACCCACCGGTGCTCTTTTCGTCATTCCGTCCGGCAGCCCCCCGCAGGGAACCCGCCTGAAAATCCCGCTCTACCCGGCATGGCCGCAACACCGGCCCGATCCGGTTCAACCTGGCCCTGCACGGGCCAGTCTGGCCCAGGTCGTCCCAGTTTGGCCATGTCGGCTCTGTCTGGCCGGTACCGGCCCGATCGGCTACTCGTCCCCGTCCTTTCCCCTCGTTCCGCCCCTTCCCCCGGCCCCGCTGTCGTCGTCCTCGAAGGCCCGCCCCTTGTGCTTGGGGGCATCACGCCGCTTGCGGCGCTTGTCCTCCTGCACACGGGTGCGCAGATCCAGCGGCACGTCAAGCAGGGCATCGCGCCGGGCGGCGCGCAGGGCGCGGCGTTCCTCCTCGGTCAGGCCCGCTTCCGAAGCGTCCCTGTCGGCACCCTTCATGTCGGCATCCTTCATGTCCGTCTCCCGGCAGGCCCGGCGGGCCTACAACCCGATGACCACCTTGGTGGCCACCGCGATCTGGTAGAGAATCTGCGACATGTCCTTGACCGTCTGCAGATTCTTGGAATCCACGCGCGGCAGCACCAGCAGTTGGTCGCCCGCCGCAATGGTGGTGTCGGACGTGCGGAACACCTCGCCGTTGGGGCGCACCAGCAGGATGTTGCCGGTGTCCGCGCGGTTGGTGTAGCCGCCCGCTCCCCGCACGTAATCCTTCAGGCGTCTGTCGCCGTTCCACACGATGGCCTGGGGCATCACCACCTCTCCGGTCACCAGCACCACGTCGCTCTTTTCGGGGATGACGATGACGTCGCCATCCTCCAGCGCGATGTCGGCCACCTTGCCGCCGCTGCCCACCACCACGATGCCCTCTGGCGTCACGTTGCGGGCCTTTTCGGCGAACTTGGCGATCATCTCCGCCTCGTGGTTGCGGATCTGCGCCTCTTCCGGGCTGGCCGAGGTGGCCGTGAACGAGCTTTCCTCCAGCCTGCGCAGGGCGTCCTCTATGGCGCGCTTCTGGCGGGCCGCCACGCTGCGCCGCTTGATGTACAGGCCGGAAAGGTCGGCCCTGTCGGCGTCCACGGCAATGTACTGCTGCACGTCGCGCAGGCGGGCGGTGCGCTTCAGCGGATAGCGCGATGCCCCCCGGATGGCTCCCTGCACCTCGACCATGATGGTGTCGCCGGGGGTGTCGGCCAGAAATTCCACCCGGTCGCCGTCGGCCAGCGGCAGGGTGCGAAATTCGCGCAGGGGCAGGTACAGGTTGAAGGGCGCGCCGTTGCGGGTGCCCACGATGCTGGCGTGCGAGGCCATGGCCAGCGGGTCGGCCATTTCGGCCAGCCTGGCTCCGGTGGCCTCGCCCTTGCGGAATTCGAAGCGCGCGGCGTTGCGTATCTCGCCGCTGGCGGACACGGCGGGGCCCTTTTCGCCCACCACGATGGTGTCGCCATCCAGCAGGCGCACCAGCGGCAGCGCGCCCTTGAGCGCGAAGGGATACAGGTCGAAGCTGCCCAGTTCCGCGCCGCCGCGCAGCAGGCGGATGGTGCGGTAGCTGCCGCGCCGGGGGTCGATGCCGCCCGCCCGGTCCAGGAAGGCCAGCACCGAGTCGGACGGCGAGCCGTTGTAGCGGCCCGGCTTCATGACGAACCCGGTGACGAAGACCGACACGGGCCGCCCGTCCAGCGGGCTGACGTAGACCTGCACGTTCTCCACGCCCGACGCGCTGAGCTTGCTGCGGATGGCCTCCGTCACCTGGGCCTGGGCAAGGCCCGCCACGGGCACGGCCCCCAGGTCTTGCAGGTCTATCTCGCCCGCGTCGTTCACCGTGACCACGCCGTCGAAGTTGCGGTCGCCCCACAGGCGCAGCACCAGCCGGTCACCAGGTGTCAGTTCACGCGCCTCGGCACTGCGGGCCTGCCCGAAGTTGCCCTGGAACAGGTTGGCGGCGAAGGGCGGCAGGTCGGCACCGGGAGCCTGGGCGGCCCCGGACGACGCGGGCGACTTGGCCTCGGACGGAGCGGCAAGCGCGGCGGTGC
>NZ_VRYY01000052.1 GCF_015731765.1 Nitratidesulfovibrio oxamicus | reverse complement strand
CGCACGTCGCGCCGGGCCGTTTCCTCGCGGGCCATGGCCGACGCGGCGTCGGTGGGACGGCGGGCGGCGTTATCGTCCAGGTTGGGCCGCAGACGGTCTTCGGCGGCGCGGCGCAACACATCCTCGCTGACGAAGATGGGCACGTCGGCCCGAAGGGCCAGGGCAATGGCGTCGGAGGGGCGACAGTCCACGCGGGTGCGCGAACCGTTCAGTAAAATGTCCAGTTCGGCGAAGTAGGTGCCGTCGCGCAGGTCCACCACGTCCACGGCCACCAACTGCGCCCCCAGCGAACGCAGGGTGTTCAGCAGCAGGTCGTGGGTGAGCGGGCGCGGCACGTCCACGCTGTTGAGCGCAATGGAGATGGCCATGGCTTCCATGGCCCCTATCCAGATGGGCAGCAGTTCCTCCCCGGCCTCGCGGCGCAGGACGAGGATCGGCGCCTTGGTGGCGTCGTCCAGCGACAGCCCCACGACCTTCATCTCTATCATGGGATACCTGCCTGTGCGCCCCTGCGGGCGTCTTCGCATGGTGCCCGGTCAGCCATATCTGCCCGGTCATTCAGCCCAGCCCGATCCGCCCTGTCCCACCTGTCCCACCTGTCCCACCGGCCCGTCCGCTCCGTCCGGTCCATCCGGTCCATCCGGTCCGGACAGGCCGACCAGCCTGCCCAGACCGACCAGGCTTGCGGGCAGTACGACCCTGCGGGCCGATGCGGCGCGGAAAGCGGATCATGCCCGCAATACTCCGCGCAGCGAATGCTTCTTGGCCTCGACGATGGTCACCGGCACGATCCGGCCCAGCCAGCCTTCCGGCCCACCCTGCGTACGGGGGGGCATCACCACGTTGACGGCTTGTCCGTACGGGTCGCGCCCCTGCCAGCTTTCGCCGCCGGGGGTGCCTGCAACGCCGTCATGCACGCCTTCATGCACGCCTTCCTGCAATTCCGGGGTGGTCATGCCGGGCTTGCGGCTCATGCCGTCCAGCAGCACCATTGTGTGCAACCCTACCATGCTCCGCAAGCACTGTTCAGTATAATCATTCTGCCATTCCTGCAGGCGGGCGAGGCGGGCGGCCTTTTCGGCGGCGTCCAGTTTGGCGGGCAGCATCTCCGCGCGGGTGCCCGGCCTGTCGGAATAACAGAACGAGAAGCTGGCGGCAAAGCCCACGGCCCGCATGGCGGCCAGGGTGTCCTCGAAGTCCTGCTCCGTTTCGCCGGGAAAGCCCACGATGATGTCGGTGGAAAGCTGGATGTCGGGGCGGGCAGCTTTGAGCCGGTGCACGATGTCCATGTACCGGGCCATGTCGTACTTGCGGCCCATGGCCTTCAGGATGCGGTCCGACCCGGATTGCAGGGGCAGGTGCAGGCGCGGGCACAGGTTGTCCAGCGTGCCGAAGGCGTCGATGACCTCGGGCGCGATGTCCTTGGGGTGCGGCGTGACGAAGCGCAGCCGGGCAAGGCCCGGCAGGGCGGCCACGCGGTGCAGCAGTTCGGCGAAGCTCACGGCCTTGCCGTCACCAGCCGCCGTTGCCTGGCGGGTGGCTTCCGCGTCCTGCCCGTATGAATTGACGTTCTGGCCGAGCAGGGTGATTTCCTTCGCTCCGCGATCCACCAGTTCCGCGCATTCGCGCACCACCGCGTCTGCCGCGCGCGACTTCTGGCGGCCCCGCGTGTACGGCACGATGCAGTAGGCGCAGAAGTTGTCGCAGCCCTGCATGATGTTCACGAAGGCGGAAGGCGGCACCGGCCCGGAATCCAGTTGGGCGTCGCGTTCCGGGTATTCCTCGGAAAAGTCCAGCAGCGAGACGCGCAGGCCCGGCTCTGCGCACAGCCGTTCGATGGCCTGCGGGGCCATGGACGAGCCGTCGCCGCCGAACACCAGGCGCACCTGCGGAAAGCGGGTGAAGAACCCGGAGCCGATCTGCTGGGCCACGCAGCCGCCCACCACGGCAAAGGCGTCGGGCAGCTTGCGGGTGGCCTGGCGGATGCGCCCGAGCACGCTGTAGACCTTCTGCTCGGGCTTGTCGCGCACCGAGCAGGTGTTGACGATGTTCACGCGGGCCTTGCCCAGGGGCGCTTCCGTAAAGCCGCGCGCCACAAGTGCCCTGGCCAGCCAGTCGGAATCGTTGACGTTCATCTGGCAGCCAAAGGTCAGGATATGAAAGGTACGGTCGCTCATGGTCCGGTGGTATGCTGGTGCAAGGCCGGGGTGCGCCCGGCACGGGTGGATGAAAGGGAGGGCGGTGGCGTCGGGCTATTCGGCGCCCTTGCCGTTGGCGGGTGTCCGCGCCTGTTCGGGCTCCGGCTTCGCGTTCCCCGACTGCATGCGTTGGGCCCGCGCTCGTGCGTCCTCCCGCCCACTGTGCTCGCCCGCAAGGTAGAACAGGGCGATGGGCGCGATCAGACAGGCCGCGCACCACAGCAGGGGGTTGCGGCCCTGCCTTCGGGCCAGTATCGCCGCGCCAATGCCCACGCACGCCCAGATGAGCGCCATGTAGACGTAGCCGGAGGGGGTGAAGTCAAGTTCAAGCATGGGTTGCGGGGGTTGTGGTGCGGGGGGCGGCATGCCGTCGGCAAGGAGGCCGTGAACAGGGGAAACCCGTTGGCCACGGTCGGCCCGCCTTGATGGTTCCTTGAGGTAAGGCATTCACGGGGGGTGCGCAAGGGGCCAAATCCTACTTGCACAGTAGGATAAAAGCGGTATAGTCTCGACATTGAAGACGAAGTGTCGTCGCGCGCCGGTGACTGCCCCGGCGTTTCCCTTCACATCGTGCGCCGCGCCTGCGGCATACCGCCCACGCGGGGAGGATTTCCCATGAAGAAGTACAAGGTGAAGGGGCTGCAAAGCCCGGACTGCGCCGCCACCGTGACCACTTCCATCCAGACCAAGGCCGGGATCGAGGAAGTGAACGTGAACCTTGCCACCGGCGAAATCACCTACGGCCCGGCGGTGTGCGTGGATACGCGCATGCTGCGCGAAGCCGTGGAAAGCGCCGGGTACACGCTGGAGGAAGAAGAGGCGTAGCCGTATCCATTGGCGGTGCGCGCCGGATGGCGGGCACCCCGGTGCAGGTTTTGCTTCGCATGAAGGGGCGGGGGCACAGGCCCACGCCCCTTCGATATTCTGGCGGGTTTGCGGCGCGGCGCCGGGGCCGCGTGCAGCCGTGCGGGCTATTGTTCCTGCGCGGGCTGTTCTGCCGGCGCGGCAGGTTCGGGGCCAGCCTTGACCAACTGGTAGTAGGGCAGGATGTCCGCACCGAAGCTGAGCTTGAACCAGCCCCGACGGGGGCTGTTCACCCCTTCCAGGTCCACTTCGGTCACGCCAGCGCGGGCCAGTTGGCCAAAGGCGTCCCACAGTACGGCGGTGCCGCAGGGGGTGTTGCGCAGGTGCGGATCGCCCGCGCCGAACAGGTAGTAGGCGCGCTTGCTGTCCATGCCGAACAGGGCCATGGCCGCCAGTTCCCCTTCCGGAGTGCGGGTGGCGAACAGCCGCCCGAAGCCGCCCGCCAGCACGGCGGCGGCCAGGTCGCGCAGTTCGTCCAGCCGTTCGCGCTCTACCTCGATGCCCTGGCGGCCCATGGTCAGGGCGTAGAAGGCGGAAAGGTCTTCGGGGGTGGCGTCCTCTGTGGTGCGCACGCCGGTCTTCAGCGCCTTGCGCACCTCCTGGCGGCGCGAATAGGAAATCTCCGGAAACAGCGGCACGTCTTCCGGCGCGGCGGCATCGGCAAAGCCCGTCAGGCTGGCGTAGGCGGTATAGCGCACGTCGGCCGCGTAATGGGGGGCGTCGTCCCTGCCGTAGTTGTGCCACAGGAAGGGCCTGATGTCGGTGACCTGCGGCGACAGGGCCAGTTCCACCCGCTCGTAGCGGCGCGACAGGGCGGCGGCCACGTCCGTGGCGATCTCGAACCGCTCGGACAGCACCGTGGAGCGGTTCTGCTTGTTGGCGGGCGGCGCGAACAGGATGCCGTTGTGGATGACGAAGTCGTGCTGCACCGCGCAGTTGCCGTCCGCCGATTCGGTGACGGCCACGGCGGCGCGGCGCTCGTTGCCGTTCATGCACCAGTACAGGCGGCTGGGCTGGCGCACGGCGGCAAGGTACGCGGACAGCGAAAAGATGGTGCCGTTGGGGGATGCCTCGACAAAGGCGTCCCACTGGGCGCCGGGGGTGGTCTCTTCGAGACGGTATTGCGTGGTCACGGGGGCTCCGTTGGGTGGCGCGGGAAGGCAACCGGGCCGCACGCAACGCGCGGCGCACCGGTGGGCGCGGGAGCGTTGCCCGCAGCCGCGCGAAAAATGACACCGCTGCTGCCCGCCGTCAATATGCGGGGCCGCTCGTGCCGGAAGGTACAAGGTGGGGGCTGCCGCAATGGGGCGGTGCGGGAAACTTCCGACACCGAGCGAAATCCGGTGACCTGCGCCGGGGCGGCTGGCGCAAGAGGGGTTTTTGTCTTCTGCCGAGGGCGGAACGGCAAACCCCTTGTGTCAAGGATTCAGGGGCTGTTTCTAACGTAGGCTTTTTGTTCGTTGGCAAGGAAAACGAGCCTGTCATGAGGGAGTATACTCTTGTCGTATTCGACCGACATGGCAGGCGAAGTTTGACCGCGTTGCGCACGATGCCCGTATCGCTGCTGTCTCCATCCGTACGGCTGGGGCAAGGCTCGCAAGCTCGCCTAACGGGCACGCTCCGCGCCCTTCGGGTCGGTCAGCCAACGAGCAGAAAGACAAGTTAGAGACAGCCCCTACGCAACAAGCACGCCCGCATACCCCACCACCCGCTGCATATCCCCGCTGACCTCGCCCGAGGTGGCATAGGCCACCACCCGCGCGGTCTGGGCGCCCATGTCCAGCGCGGCCAGCAGCCCCAGGGTGGCGGGCAGCACCCCGCACATGGAGATGCCCCGGTCGCGCACTGTTGCGTACAGGCCGAGGGGGTCCAGCGCCTCGATGCGGGCCAGGGCCAGGCGGTCCAGCCGGGCGGCGTCGGCGTGGGTGACGTAGTGGCTCATGTCCGACGACACCACCATGGCCACCCGCCGTCCGGCGGCTTCCAGTGGGCGCAGTACCCCGGCCAGTGCCTGCGCGGCCTCGCGCAGGGCCTGGGGGTGCGGCTCTGCCACGGCCACGGGCACGATGGCAAGGTCGGGCGTGTATTCCTGCAGGAAGGGCAGGACCACCTCTATGGAATGCTCGCGCACGTGGGCGGCGGTGTCGCGGGTGAAGCCCGCGCCCGATTCGGCCAGCGCGTCGGCCAGTTGCTCGTCCACGGGCACCGGGCCTAGGGGGGTGTGCCAGTGCCCGCCCGGCCAGACGGCCAGTGGCGCGCCAAGCCCGGTGTGGTTGGGGCCCAGCAGGACGATGGTGTCGGGCAGGTTGGCCGCGCCCA
The DNA here is from genome assembly GCF_015731765.1 of Nitratidesulfovibrio oxamicus. Classification (GTDB taxonomy): domain Bacteria; phylum Desulfobacterota; class Desulfovibrionia; order Desulfovibrionales; family Desulfovibrionaceae; genus Cupidesulfovibrio; species Cupidesulfovibrio oxamicus. The sequence goes on along the minus strand of NZ_VRYY01000052.1, from coordinate 2,649 downwards.
GGGTTTGCCCGGCCACTTCGCCGGAATAGACGTAGCCCGCGTGGGGCACCACGGCCAGCAGGGTGGGGGCTGCATCTCGCGGGGCGGCGGCAAGGTGTTCGCGCACCGTGTGGCGCAGCAGGTCGGGGTCGTCCGGATAGAACATGCCCGCCACCACGGGGTTGCGGTCTATGGAGTGTCCGGTGTCCGGATGCCTGTCATCATGCATGGCGGCCTCCTGCTGGTAGCGGCGGACGTGGCGAAGAAGGGAAGGGGCGGAATGTCGGCGGCCTGTCCGGTGGCTTGTTTGATGCAATGTCCGGGCAATCCGCACGGACGCGGAACCTCGCCCGCGGGTCCGCACCCAACCTATGCCAGATGCGCGGAAAAACGGAAACAACGGAGATGGGGGCGGCGGGAACAGCGCAGGGGGAAGGCCAGGAAGGCAAGGGAAGGCAGGGCGGCGCCGGGCGTTGCGCCTGCCCGTTGCCGAAGGAGGGGGAGGACGCCTACGGCTGTGCGCCTTGGGTGAACCCGGAAAGCCCCTTGGTCACGTCGGTGGTGCGCAGTTCGGACGCTGCCATGCGACCGTAAAGAGACTGGGGGTCTCGCCGGACCAGGTCTTCCAGGGTGGCCTTCCAGGCGTCCACGTTGCCCATCTTGCGTTGCAGGCGCGCCACGCGATAGCGCATGGCCGCGTAGCCGGGGTCGGAATCGGGCACGTATTTGGCGTACTGGTCGGTCCAGTCCAGCGATTCGCGCAGGCGGCCCGCCGCTTCGGTGACGTCCATGAGCGAGAGCAGGCATTCCTTGATGCGCGGCGTGTCTTCCTTTTCCGGGCTGGCCTGGGCAACGGCGAGGAAGTCGGACAAGGTTTCGCGCGTGAGCAGGTATGCCTTTTCCAGTTCGCGCTTGCGCTCCGCGTCGCGCGACAGGAAGTAGCCCACGTAGGCCCGCTGCTCCTGGGGCAGGTCCTTGCGGTCGTACAGGCGCTGCCACAGGGGTACGGCCAGGTCGGGCTGCCCCAGGTTTTCGTGGGCCAGGGCCAGCGCGTAGTCCGCCTGCTTCTGCACCGGGTCGGACAGGCTCCACCCGGACACGCCCTGCATCACGTCGGCGATGCGCTGCCAGTTCTGGGTTTCCAGATACACCTTGAGCGCCAGGGCCAGCACGGTTTCGCCGTGTCTGGGATCCTTCGGCCCCTTCAGGAAGCCGTCCAGCATCTCCAGCGCCCGCTGGGGCTGCCCGGTGTTGGCATAGCTGAGGGCGATGGCCACGTGGGTGTCCACCGACAGGTCCTTCTCGTTTTCCCGGATCAGCGGGTACTGTTCCCACAGCTGCAGGATGCGGTTGTAATTGCCATCGGGCACCGCATCGGCCACCAGTTGGGTGAAGCTTTGCAGAGCGATTTCGCGTACCTTTGGCAACATGTCGCTGCCGGGGTGGGCCTGGGCGAATTCCACGGCGGATGCCAGCGCCTCCGGAAACTGGCGGTTCCACAGGTACCACATGGTCAGCTTCAGCCGGGCCAGCGGCACCAGCGGGCTTTGCGGGTGGCCGGAAATGATGGTGGTGTATGCCTGCACCGGGCGGGTGTTGTCCGGCCTCTGGAACACCGAGACCATCTCCGCGATGCTCGGCGTATCGTGGATGCCTTCCTCGGCCAGACGCATCAGCGAAATGAGGCCGCCGTCCTTGTCCGGGAAGCGGCGCACCGCCTCCTCGTAGAGCACCCGTGCGGCCTCGGGCTGCTTCTGCTTGGTCAGAATGTCGCCCTGCCGGGCCAGCACGGTATCGATGTCGCCAGCGTCGGGATTGATGTTGTAGTACAGCCAGTAGTTGGCGCGGGCGTCGTCCAGCTTGCCCAGGTGGTCGGACACGTCGGCGGCCACGGTGAGCAACTGGGGATATTCCAGGTAGAAGCGGCCCCAGCGCTTGTCCACGAAGTCCAGGATGGACGCGGCCTGCTGGTAGTAGCCCAGCTTGTACAGGGTGCGGGCCAGGCTTACCGAGCCTTCGCGCACGTACTTGCTTTCCGGAAAGTCCTGCACGATGGACTGGAACTTGTCCGCCGCCTTCTGGTAGTCGCCGCGTTTGTAGGCCTCTTCGCCTGCGTAGTACATGGCAAGGGCGGCGTTTTCGTCGTGCGGGTACTGGCGGCGCAGCAGGTTGAAATAGCCTTCGGCCTCCTGCGAGTTGCCTACGCGCGTGTTCAACAGCCCAAGGCGCAGAAGCGCCTGCGGCACCCGATGCGACTTCAGGTTGTAGTTCATGGCCTCGTTGGTGGCCGTGACGATCTTGTCGAAGGCGGCAAGGATGTTGTCCTTGTTCTGCGCGTAGAGCACGTCGCCGATGAGGTACAGCACCTCCTCGTACATGTCCTTTGGGGTGTCGCGCAGGCCTTTCAGGGTCTCCAGCAGTTCCATGGCCTTGGGGTAGTCGGCATTGACCATGAAGGTCTTGGCCTGCTCCAGCAGTTCTGCCGGGACCGGCGGCGGGGGAACGGGATTGCCCTTTTCGTCCACGTACACCACCTGGGTGGCGTTGGTGGCATTGGTGGAGTTGGTCGCGGCCTTGCCTGCGGCCTCGGCCTGCGGCGAGGTGGCGTTGCCGGTGACCGGGGGCGTGGGCTGGCCGTCGGGCTGCGGTGGCGGCGTGGGGCCTTCGGGA
>NZ_VRYY01000051.1 GCF_015731765.1 Nitratidesulfovibrio oxamicus | reverse complement strand
GGCGGCATGCGGCGCGGCGCGCCTGCGGTCCTGCACGGCAAACGGGCGCAAGCCCGCCGGATGGCGGCCCCGCGCCCGCAGGAAGTGACTGTCTACGGGAAGATCTTGTCGATCTTCTGCTTCATGGTCTCTGCGGTGAAGGGCTTGACGATGTAGTTGGACACCCGGGCCTGCACCGCTTCAATGACGTTTTCCTGCTGGGCTTCGGCGGTCACCATCAGGAAGGGCATGTCGGCAAATTCCTCGCTGGCGCGCACCTTGCGCAGCAGTTCGATGCCGGTCATCTGGGGCATGTTCCAGTCGGAGATCACGAACTCTATGCGGTCCTTGTTCAGGATTTCCCACGCGGTGGTGCCGTCGTCGGCTTCCACCACGTTGGTGAACCCCAACTGGCGCAGGATGTTCTTGATGATGCGACGCATGGTGGAAAAGTCGTCCACCACGAGAACGCGCATATTGGTGTCGTAGGGCATTGTGCGTACTCCTGGCCAACGGACGCCGCAATCAGACGGTGCCGTGTTCTCCGTAGTGGTTCCTGAATTCCTTGCGCAGCCTGTTGAGCGCCTGGGAGTGCAGCTGCGAGACGCGCCCCTCGGTGATGCCCATGACCTCGGCTGTTTCGCGCATGTTCAGCTCGTCGCTATAATACAACGACAATACCAGCTTCTCTCGGGGTGTCAATTCGTCGATCAGCCCCGCCACCCGCTCTATGAGCTCCTGCGTTGCCGTAACCTGGAACGGTTCACCGTCTCCCTGCACTCCCGCATCGGGGGCCAGCGAGTCCTGTATGGCGTCCAGCGAAAGGCACAACTGGTTCTGCAACGCCTCCAGCCCCAGCCGTACATCCTTTTGGTCCAGTCCCGTGGCGTCCTGCAATTCCGCCTCGGTGGGGTGACGGCCCTTTTCGTGCTCGATGCGCTGGATTGCCTCGTCCAGTTGCCGCACCCGTTGTCGCAGGCTGCGCGGAAACCAGTCCAGCCGCCGCAGTTCGTCCAGCATGGCGCCCCGGATGCGGCTTTCGGCATACGTTTCGAAGCGGATGCCAAGCTGCGGACGGAACTTGCCCAGCGCCTCCATGAGGCCCAGGGTGCCCGCGCTGATGAGTTCGTTCAACTCCACGTTGCGGGGCAGCTTGGCCTTCAGGCGCAAGGCCAGAAACCGCACCTTGGGTGCGTAGTGCCGGACTATCCGTTCCTGGTCGGCGCGCGGGAAGTCGCCCCAGGCGACAGTTCCCGATTCCAGCGCCTCCCAGGGATTAGTGCCGGAAGAGGAGCTTTTTCCAGAAGAACTTGATGTTTCCATCGAGGCTCGCCGCCACGTCCCACGTTTGTACCGTCCGGGCCACCTCGCGCACCGCCGCGCAGGCCGGGCTGTCCGGCGCCATGACGCAGAAGGGTCGCTGGTTCACCACTGCCTTGCGCACCGCCGGGTCTCGCGGGACAAAGCCCGCGAGATCCAGCGAAACGCCGGAAAGAAAGTGGTCGCAGGCCTTGTACAGCCGGGTGAACATGTCGCGCGCGGTCTGCGCGTCGGGCACCATGTTCACCAGCACCTTGAAATGCTCCACCCCGTGGTTGAGCTTCATCACCTTGATCAGGGCGTAGGCGTCGGTGAGCGACGTGGGCTCGGGGGTCAGCACCACCAACCGCTCCTGGGCCGCCAGGTTGAAATACAGCACGTTGTCGTTGATGCCCGCGCCGGTGTCCACGATCAGATAGTCCACGGCGCCTTCCAGCGCGTCCATGGCCTCCAGCAGTTCCAGCTTCTGGCCGGTGGAAAGCGACAGCATTTCGCTCATGCCCGACGAGGCGGGCAGGATGCGGAAGCCGTAGGGCGTATCGCAGAGTATCTCGGAAAGGTCGACGCCTTCGTGGAACAGGTGGAACAGGTTCAGCTGCGGGGTCAGGCCCAGCACCACGTCCACGTTGGCAAGGCCGAGGTCCGCGTCCAGCAGGACCACGCGCTTGCCTTCCTGCGCAAGGCAGCAGGCCAGGTTGGCGGCGATGTTGGTCTTGCCGACGCCACCCTTGCCGGAGGTAACGGAAAATACCAGGGGAAGATCGGGGCTCATTCGATGCAAGCTCCAGTGGGTGCGTGCGGTGCCGGGCGCGCCTGGCGCGGTCGCCCGTGGATGCCGTGTGCCGCCGGGTATGCCGTCGGCACCGGGACCATGGTTCAGGGCCTTGCGCCGACAGAGGACCGGATGTCCGCCGAAATTCCGTCAGGCCGGATTCCTTCCGACCGGAGTCCGCCGGGCCTGATGCCTGTCTGGCCGACAGTCTGGCCGACAGTCTGGCCGCCGGTTTGGACCGCCGCCCTGGCCGCGGGCCGGGGCTCTGCCTGTGCCGGAGCCTCGCCGGGCAGTTGCCGCTTGAACAGCAGGCGCCACAACGCCGCATCGCTTGCGGCAGCCAGCGAATTGCGCATGCCGGGGCCGTAGGAAAGGGCCGACACGGGCAGGCCGCACGCCGCCGCCACGTTCACCAATGCCCCGAAGGTACAGGCTTCGTCCAGCTTCGTCCAGACAAGGCTGCCCGCCCCTTCGAAGGCATAGCGCGCCAGCAGCGCGGTCATCTGGGCCGGGCCGTGGTGCGGCGGCAGCACCAGGTGCACGGCAACGCCGTTGCCCGCCCCCGCGCCCGAAAGTCCCAGGATCGCCAGTTGGCGGGCCAGGCTGCCGTCGCGCGCAACGCCGGGCAGGTCCACCAGAATGCGGCCCGCATCGGGGCATTCGCGCAGGATGGCCGAGAATTCGGCGGCGGTGGAGGCCTCGCGGTACACAAGACTGGAAAGTTCGGCGTAGTGCTTCAGCAGCAGGCGGCCATGGCCGCGCCCGCAGTCGGCGTTTACCAGCACTATCTTCAGGTCCGGCTTTTCGCGGCGCAGGGCAAGCGCCATGCGCAGCATGGCCGTGGTCTTGCCCGCGCCGAACGGCCCGGCGAACACGTGGGCCCGCTGCGGCCATGCCGCAAGGCCCCAGCCGCGCACGGGCACGATGTCGGCCAGGGCTTCCAGCACCGACGCGCCGGAATCCGCAGCCAGCCTGCGGTGCAGGGTCATGGCCACGCCGTCGTCCACGCCTTCGCGCATCAGGTATTCCAGGGCCACGCGCTGGCGGGGGGTAAGGTCTTCCATGCGCAGGGCGGGCTTCATCAGCGCGAACAGGTGCTCCTTCATCTGGCTCCATTCGCGGTGCCATTCCTCCCAACCGGGGGGAACGGGACCGCCAGGACCGCCAGGCCCCCCAGAGCTGGCGAAACCGGCACGACCGGCCACGCCGGGCGTTGCCGCATGCTCGACGCCCACGCTCATCTCGTGCCACGTCCGGCCCCCCTCGCTGCATTCGCGCGAGGACAGGATGACCGCGTCCGGGCCGAGTTCGGCCTTGATCTTCGCCAGCACCGCCGTCGCGTTCCGGCCTGTGTACGTCTTGATCTGCATCAGAGCATTTCGACCTTGAAGTTGTAACCGTTGCAGAAAAATGCTCTCGGCGCTGACGGCACCGCCCACCTAGTCAAAGGCTACGCTCCCCACGGCCTGCAAGCGGATGTCAGAAGGAATCTCGGCCTGCGAAATGACGGGGACGTTGGGAAGAAAGCGCATCAGCAACTGGGCCAGATGGGGCCGGGCCACGGGCGAGGCCAGGATGACCGGCTGCCCGTCGGTGTTCACGGCGCGCTCCACCGCGTTGTTGACGCGCTGGATGAGCCGCTGGGCGATGCCGGGGTTGAGCGCCAGGTAGTTGCCGCCGTCGGTCTGGCGGATGGCTTCCTGCACGGTCTTTTCCACGGCCTGGTCCAGGGTGACGATGGGCAGGCCGCCCTCGCTGTCCATGTACTGCTTGACGATGGAGCGGGCCAGGCGTTCGCGCACGTACTCCGTCAGGGTGTCGGCGTTCTTCACTGCCGGGCCGTAGTCGGCCAGGGTTTCCGCGATGGTCAGCAGGTCGCGGATGGAAACGTTTTCGCGCACCAGGTTCTGCAGCACCTTCTGCACCGTGCCCAGCGGCAGGATGCCGGGCACCAGCTCTTCCACGGCTTTCGGCGCGTGCTTGGCCAGGTTGTCCAGCAGGCCCTGCACTTCCTGGCGACCCAGGAAGTCGCCCAGGTGGCGCTTGAACACCTCGGTGAGGTGGGTGGCGATGACCGTGGACGGGTCGACCACGGTATAGCCCGCCAGCATGGCTTCTTCCTTCTGCGATTCGGGTATCCACAGCGCGGGCAGGTTGAAGGCCGGTTCGCGCGTCTCGATGCCCCGGATGCGGTGCTTGGCGTTGCCCGGGTCCATGGCCAGGTAGTGGTCCACGAGAATTTCCGCCGAGGCAACCTGGTTGCCCTTGACCAGCACGCAGTACTGGCCGGGCTTCAGTTGCAGGTTGTCGCGCAGGTGCAGCGAGGGCACCACCACGCCCATGTCCAGGGCGAACTGGCGGCGGATGGAGCGGATGCGCGACAGCAGGTTGCCGTTCTGGTCCTCGTCCACAAGAGGGATCAGGCCGTAGCCCACTTCCAGTTCCAGGGTGTCGAGGGGCAGCAGGGTCTGCACTTCTTCCGGCGTATCCAGCGAATCGCCCTTCTTCTTGCCCTTGGCGCCCTTGCCGCCCTTGGCTTCGGCGGCGGCCTCCGCGTCCTGCTTGTCGCCCACCAGGCGCGACATGCCGTACAGGCCCGCGCCAAAGGTCAGGAACGGCAGCGTGGGCAGGCCGGGCACCAGGGCGAACAGCATCAGCACGCCGGACACCAGCTTGAGCGCGCGCGAGTTGTAGGACAGCTGGCCCACGAATTCCTCGCCCATCTTCGCTTCCGCCGCCGCGCGCGACACGATGAGGCCCGCCGCCGTGGAAACGATGATGGAAGGAATGGTGGCCACCAGGCCGTCACCGATGGACAGCAGGGTGTAGGTGGTCAGCGCGTCGCGCCACTCCATGTCCTTCTGGAACACGCCAAGCAGGATGCCGCCGATGACGTTGATCATCGTGATGAACATGCCCGCGTTCACGTCCCCCTGCACGAACTTGCCCGCACCGTCCATGGCGCCGTAGAAGTCGGCTTCCTTGCGGATGTTGGTGCGGCGGGCGGTGGCTTCTTCCTCGTCGATGAGCCCGGCGTTCAGGTCGGCCTCGATGGCCATCTGCTTGCCGGGCATGGCGTCCAGGGTGAAGCGCGCGGCCACTTCGGCGATGCGCGTGGTGCCCGCGGTGATGACGATCTTGTTCAGGATGAACAGGATCATGAAGATGACCGCGCCGATGACGTAGTTGCCGCCCACCACGAATTCGCCGAAGGCCTGGATGACCTGGCCCGCCGCGTCGGTGCCTTCGTCGCCGTGCAGCAGGATGAGGCGGGTGGAGGCCACGTTGAGCGCGAGGCGCAACAGGGTGGTGACCAGCAGCAGGGAAGGGAAGATGGAAAATTCCAGCGGCGAGAGCATGAACATGGAGGTGACCAGGATCACCAGCGACAGCGAGATGCTGAGCGAGAGCAGCATGTCCAGGAAGAACGTGGGCAGCGGCACCAGCATCACGAACAGGATCGTGACGACGCCGCCCGCCAGCAGCAGGTCGCCCTGCTTGGCGAAGCGCTGGTAGTCGATCTTGGGGGCGTATCCTGGTTTGGCAGCCATGTTCTTGACACCCTCCGGAGTGGTCCGGGTTTCGCTTCAGGTTCGCTGCGCGGGGGCTACGACGCGCGCCCCGCCTTGAATTTCCACAGGCTGGCCAGCACGGTGGCCACGGCCTGGAACAGTTCGGCGGGAATCATGTCGCCGACTTCCACCGCTTTATACAAAGCCTGTGCCAGCGGCTTGTTCTCGCGGATGGGCACGCCGTGCTCGCGGGCCACTTCCTTGATCTTCTGGGCCAGGTTGTCCGCCCCCTTGGCCAGCACGATGGGCGCGGGGGCCTCGGTGGCGTCGTAGCGCAGGGCGATGGCGAAGTGGGTGGGGTTGGTGATGACCACGTCGGCCTTTGGCACGTCCTGCAACATGCGCTTGGCCATCATCTGCATCATCTTGCGGCGCTGCTGGGCGCGCACCACCGGGTCGCCCTCGGCCTGCTTGCGCTCGTCCTTGGTTTCGTCCTTGGTCATCTTCAGGTTTTCCTCATAGCTCCAGCGGGTATACCAGAAGTCCGCTATGGCTATGAGGAACATGGGCACCAGGGCGTAGCGCACCATGTCCCACCCGGTTTTCAGCATGTACGCGCCAATGCCCTGGGCGTCGGAGTAGTACAGGGGCAGAAAATTGTGCATCTCGCGCCGGATGATGAGGTACGGCGCAACACCGATGAACAGGGCCTGCAACAGGCTCTTGCCCAGGCGCACGAACGTTTCGGGCGAGGCGAACATGCGCTTCAGCGCCGCAAGGATGTTGAAGCGCGACCAGTTGAACTTGAACACCTCGGTGGTCCACAGCTTACCCACCTGCAACCGCAACACCAGCCACGCCGTGAACCCGATGAACAACATGATGGGCAGCAGCATGGCCGCCAGTTCTCCGGCCAGCCACATGAGCAGCTTGATGACGTTCTGCTGGTTGGGATTGAAGCCGAAGGCGTTGCCCAGGAAATGCCGGAACAGGGTCTGCATGTCCTTGGCCAGGAAGTCGATGTAGAACAAAAGGCCCACCGAGCCCGCCAGAATGGTCAAAGCCTTGGTGAGTTCCTGTGATTTAGGGACATTGCCCTTGTTGCGGGCCTTGTTGCGACGTTTTGGCGTCGCTTTTTCGGTCTTGCTCGGATCGCGCTGCGCCATGGCAGCCCTCCGTCAGGGGTCCGTCCGTGCCCTTCCCGGCGTGCGGGGGGGGCGGAACGGGTGGTCAGCGGTTCAGCAGGGGGCTTGCGGCCTGCAGCAGGTGCAGCATCATGGGGTCCATGCCCACGATGAATTCGCGGATCTTGTCGGCCATGATGGTGAACAGCATGCCGATGAAAACGAAGCCCACGGCGATCTTGAGCGGAAAGCCGATCATCAGCAGGTTCATCTGCGGAGCGGCGCGGGCCATGAGCGCCAGCGCCAGTTCCACCAGGAACAGCGAAACCAGCACCGGTGCGGCGATCTTGACGGCCAGCACGAACATGGAGCCGGACAGGGCGATGATTTCCTGCACCAGCGGGGGGGTAAGCAGCAGGCCACCGGCGGGCACCAGCTCGAAGGTGCGCACGAAGGCCCGCAGCATGTACAGGTGCCCGTCCAGCACCAGAAAGCTGAGCATGGCCACCATGTACAGGAAGTGCGAGGTGATGCTGACGCTGGCCCCGGTCAACGGGTCGGCCAGGGTGATCATGGTGAAGCCCATCTGGGTGGCCAGCAACTGGCCGCCGGTCTGGATGCCCGCGAACAGGAAATGCACGGTCATGCCCAGCATCAACCCCATGACCAGCTCACCCGCCAGCAGCACGATGAGCGAAAAGGGGTGCGCGGGCATCTGCCCGCCCGGCAGGGACACGTGCGGCCACAGCGCCAGGGTGAACACCAGGCACAACGCCGCCTTGACCTGCATGGGCGCCGCGTCGCCCCCGAAAAAAGGCAGCAGGAACAGCACCAGGCTCACCCGCATGAAGGTGAGAACGAAGCTGAGCATGGCGGCTGCATCGAAGGCGAAGATATCCATGCGCGCGGCACAGCAAGATGCGGGCCACGCTGCCGCGCCGGACGGGTGACTGCCTTGGGCCGCAAGGCCTTGGCGGCGGGGGAAGGGACCGGCGGGATGCGCGGCGACGCATACGGCACGGGCGGGGGACGGCTTTGGAGGGGGCCATGGCCAAAAACCCGTCGCGGCGGGCATGCCGCTGCCTACCACCTTTTCCGGCAACCGCGCTGGACACAAGGCCCCTTCGAAGGCATCCTGTGGGCATGCTCGGCACCCCCATGCATTCCGGCGGGGGTGCGCCCAAGCCCCACGGTGAGATCATGCCCGACACTCCAGTACCCGAGACATCAGCGACGCCCCACTCCACAGCCAACCCCGCAGGCGCGGGCGGCCCCGGCTCCCCCGCCCCGCCGCCGCCCCCTTCCGGTCCGGCTGGTTCATCCGGCCGAGTTGGCCCGGCTGGC
>NZ_VRYY01000050.1 GCF_015731765.1 Nitratidesulfovibrio oxamicus | reverse complement strand
GGCGCGGACCACCGCGCGCAGGCCCTGCGGCGCGGCAGCGGACAACGGGATGAGGGCGGCGCGGGCGGCAGCCGTGTCCTGTCCGGCAATGTCGGGAAATGTCGTGGGGCTGTGGTCGCTCATGGGGCCGAGCAGTAGCGCAGCCGGGGGCGCGCCGCAAGCGGCGGGTGGGGGAGGAGCCGCGAGAAGACAGCGCGGCGGTGCTCTACGGCTCGAAACGAATAGTCAGGCTGGCCGTCTGCAAGCAAGGCCCTTCGAATCAGGGAAGGAAGCGCGAAACGGCGACCGGCAACGCGAAGCGGCCCGCCGCTTGCGCGACGGGCCGTCATCTCATTCATTCTTTTCGTGCCGCTGACGCGATGTCCGCAGCCTACTGCACGTCGGCCTGCGCCTTCAGTGCTTCTGTCTGGGCATGGGTGGACAGGGCGTCGAACAGGGTCTGCGCCTCGCCTTCCATCACCCTGTCCAGCGAGTACAGGGTGAGGTTGATGCGGTGGTCGGTCACCCGGCCCTGCGGGAAGTTGTAGGTGCGGATGCGTTCGGAACGGTCGCCGGAACCCACCTGCGAGCGGCGGTCGGCGGCCATCTCGTTGTGCTGGCGGTCCTGTTCGGCCTGCAGCAGGCGCGACGCCAGCACCTTCATGGCTTTCGCCTTGTTCTTGTGCTGCGACTTCTCGTCCTGGCAGGATACCACGATGCCGGAAGGAATGTGGGTGATGCGCACCGCCGATTCGGTCTTGTTGACGTGCTGGCCGCCCGCGCCCGAGGCGCGGAACACGTCGATGCGGATGTCGTCCGGGCGGATTTCCACGTCCACTTCCTCGGCCTCTGGCAAAATTGCCACGGTGGCGGCGGAAGTGTGAATGCGGCCCTGCGATTCGGTGGCGGGCACGCGCTGCACGCGGTGGGTGCCCGATTCGAACTTCAGGCGGCTGTACACCTTGTCACCGACTATGAGGGCAATGATTTCCTTGTACCCGCCGGTGTCCGATTCGTTGGCGCTCAGGATTTCCACCTTCCAGCCACGGATTTCGGCGTAGCGGGAATACATGCGGAACAGGTCCGCCGCGAACAGGGCGGCTTCTTCGCCGCCGGTGCCCGCGCGGATTTCCACGATGGTGTTCTTTTCGTCCAGCGGGTCCTTGGGCAGCAGCAGCAGTTGCAGTTCCTGCTCGATTTCGGGAATGGCCGCCTCAAGCGATTTGGCTTCTTCCTGCGCCATGGACCGGATTTCCGGATCCCCGTCGTTCAGCAGTTCCTTGTTGTCGGCAAGGTTCTGGCGCAGTTCCTTGTAGCGGCGGAACACGTCCACCACTTCCTTGAGGTCTGCGTGGGCCTTGGTCAGCTTGCGGTAGCGGTCCTGGTCGTTGAAGACCTCGGACGAGGCAAGCTGCTGCTCCAGGTCTTCGAAGCGGCGTTCCAGGTTCTCGAGCTTGGCGAACATCCGTTACTCCGTTGCGGGGGCCTGATGGCGGTAGGCGGGCGCGCGCACCGTTGCCGGGGCGGCGTCTCCCAGGGCCTCGCGCAGGGCCACTATGGCGACCTCGAGCTGGTCTCGGTCGGGTTCATGGGTGGTCAGCATCTGCAGCAGCATGCCGGGGGCGCGCAGCGCCGCGCCCAGCAGGCCGTCGCCAAGGCGGGCGGCGTAGCGGATGGCCTCGTAGGCAAGTGCGCTGATGGGAACCATCAGCAGAAATTTGAACAGCACCGTTCCGGCGTGCTTGGTCACCGCGCCGTCGGGCGTCCATACCAGCAGCAGCAACGGCACCAGCACCGCGTGCAGGATGATGGAGATGGACAGCACGAACAGCAGAAAGGTGGTGCCGCAGCGCGGGTGCAGGCGGCTGTGGATGGCGGCGGTTTCGGGCGTCACGTCGCCGCGCGCCTCGAAGGCCCGGATCACCTTGTGCTCCGCCCCGTGGTACTGGAACACCCGGCGGATGTCCGGCAAAAACGAGATGGACAGGATGTACCCGATGAAGATGGCGAACTTGAACAGGCCGTCCCAGGCGTGGAACGACAGCCCTTCCACGTCGCCGCCAAGGCCCAGCCACTTCATGCCCAGCGAGAACATGTGCGGCAGCACCACGAACAGGCCAAGGGCCAGGGCCACCGACACTGCTAGGGTCACGGCCAGGTGCCACGGCTTCAGTTCCTCGCCGGACTCACCCTGGGCGGCGTGTTCGGCCGAGCGGTTCAGGGCCTTGATGCCGTTGACCAGGGTTTCCACCAGGGTGGGGAAGCCGCGCACGAAGGGGCGTTTCAGCCAGTCAGCGGACGACAGGGTGTACCACGGGCGACTTTCGGCCAGTATTTCGCCGTCGGGCAGGCGCACCGCAAGGGCCAGACGCTCGCCGTTGCGCATCATCACGCCTTCCATGACGGCCTGGCCGCCGATGGTGCAGGGCGTGTCCGCCGCGAGGGACAGCGCCGTGGGCAATACGCGACAGGCGCGGCCAAAATGCGAAAACGCCGCGCGGAGCGCACCGGTCACGCCGGTGGCCCGTGTCCTGCCCATTGCGCCCATGCTGTACCCCTTGCGGCTGATGGCAATGAAGATTTCTCCCCGGAGGGCGAACCCCTCCGGGGAGGAAAAATCGACGTCGGCGCGCGTGTGCGCACCGCCCGAGGAAGGCAGGCTACTTGCCTTCGCCGAACTTGGCGTACTTCTTGCGGAAGCGGTCGATGCGACCGGCGGTGTCAACGAAGCGCTGTTTGCCGGTGTAGAACGGGTGGCACTGCGAGCAGATTTCCACGTTCACGACTTCGCCCTTGGTGGAAAGGGCTTCGGCTTCGTAACCGCACGCGCAGGTCATCTTGGCCTTGAACGTGGTGGGATGGATGTTGTCTTTCATCTTGGACTCCTCGTGGGGAAAATCGGAACGCAAGTTGATACGCCCATCTCCCCGTTTTGGCAAGGCCTCCGATGTGACGGCGTTGCGGGCCGTCCGGGCCTCGTGTAGTCTGCCCATCGCCGCGCCCCGAGCATCGGGGCAGGGCGGGCAGGCGCAGGCAACAGGTATGCCGGGTGCGTGCCGCTGTCAAGGTTGCGCCGGTCAGGGCCGTGGCAACGTGCACAGAAGTTTTTTTGCCCGGGCAGCCGCTGGTTTTCTTTTCCTCTTTTTCCGCGTGGCCATGCCGCGCATGGCGAGTACCGCATGTCCCGTCCCGTTGATGTTCGCAAGGATGAACCCGCCACGCTGGCGGAAAACGCCGGGGCGACTGCGCCCGGAATGGACGAGGCTGTTTCCGGCGCTTCCGGTGAAGCCTCCGTGGCCCCGCGCCCCCGCCCCGCGCGCCCTCCGAAGAAGGAACGCGCCGATCAACTGGTGTTCGAGGCCGGGCTGGCCGAAAGCCGCGAGCAGGCCAAGCGGCTGATCATGGCCGGGCAGGTGGTGGTGCTGCCGGAGGGCGACGGCGACGAGGACGGGGATGGCGACGCGGGCGTGCCGGATCTGGCGAAGACGCCCGAACGGGCCGTGAAGGTGGACAAGCCGGGGCACAAGTACCCGGTGACGACGCGCTTCGAACTGTTCGGGCGCGAGCGTTTCGTCTCGCGCGGGGCATACAAGCTGCTGACCGCCATCGAGTATTTCGGGCTGGACGTGACCGGCTTCGTCTGTCTGGACGCCGGGGCGTCAACCGGGGGCTTCACCGATTGCCTGCTCCAGCACGGGGCGGCACGGGTATATTCCGTGGACGTGGGGCACAACCAGCTGCACGAGCGGCTGCGGGCCGACGCGCGGGTTGTCTCGCACGAGCACACCAACCTGCGCACCGCGCCGCCGGAGCTGATTCCCGAGCCGGTGGACCTGGTGGTGGCGGATGTGTCGTTCATCTCGCTGACGCTGGTGCTGGCGCCGTGCCTGCAATGGCTGAAGCCGGGCGGGCGGGTGGTGGCGCTGGTGAAGCCGCAGTTCGAGGTGGGGCCGGGGCAGACCGAGAAGGGCGTGGTGCGCGACCCGGTCCTTCGGCAGGCTGCCGTGGACAAGGTGGTGGCGTACTGCCGCGATGCGCTGGGGCTGGACCTGGAGGGCGTGGTGCCCTCTGCCATTACCGGCCCCAAGGGCAATCAGGAATATCTGGCGGCGTTCCGGCGGCGGTAGGCGGCCTGCAAGGTATCGCGGTCACGCTGCTGTCGAAATCCGCGCGCTGCGGTCGCCATCCGTAAGGTTCGCGCGTTGCGCTCACCTAACGGCTGCCGCCTTTTGTCGCCGGACGGCGTTGAATCGGCGTTTTTGATGCTCACGTACAAGAGTACGTTGCGCTCAAAAACGCCGATTCGCCTTGTCCGGCGAGCAAAAATCGTAATTTCGCACATCCTGTCCGCACCAGCCATCCGCGCCGGAAAGACCGGCGCGGAGTATAAGGAAGAAAGGCATATCGAGCTGGGGTGGGCAAACGGATCGTGTGGGCTGGTTTATTTGCGACAATATAAATATTATTGCGTATACATATGCCGTTGTGCTGTTTGGATGGCAATGACTTCATTACATTTTATGGAGGGATTCTAATGGCGCAGAAAGATAGCATTTCTTATGGAAGTGATGTTTCGCCGGGAAAGTATGAGTGCCGCGATTGCGGCAAGGTCATTGCCGTGTCCAAGGCGTTTCGTCGCTTCCTCCTTGCAATGGCCCAGGTGTCCATACGAAAAAATGTTGGAAATGCTTGAGTGGTCAGGGCGATGCGCCCAACGATCCGTACCCGAATAGGAAGAAATAAACTGAGCGTCCCCCCGGAGTTTTGCTCCGGGGGGACGCTGTTTGATCTTGCGAAAAGACGGCGCGTGTTTACAACCCCTTTTTCGCCATCAGGGCCGCCAGATCCGCCACGCGGCAGGAATAGCCCCACTCGTTGTCGTACCATGCCAGCACCTTGGCCATGTCGCCGTTCATCACGGTGGTGAACTCGGCGTCCACGATGCTGGAATGCGGGTCGGCAATGAAGTCGGACGACACCAGCGGCTTTTCGCAATACGCCATGATGCCCTTCAGCGGCCCTTCGGCGGCGGCCTTCAGGGTGGCGCGCAGTTCGTCGGTGGTGGTGGGCTTTTCAAGCTCGGCCACGAAGTCCACGATGGACACCGTGGCCGTGGGCACGCGCAGGCTGATGCCGTCGAACTTGCCCTTCATCTCGGGAATGACCTTGGCCACGGCCTTTGCCGCCCCGGTGGAGGTGGGGATGATGTTCTGCGCGGCGGCCCGGGCACGGCGCAGGTCCTTGTGGGGCAGGTCCAGGATGCGCTGGTCGTTGGTGTACGAGTGCACCGTGGTCAGCACGCCCTTGACGATGCCGAAGGCCTTGTGCAGCGCCAGGGTGACCGGCGCAAGGCAGTTGGTGGTGCACGAGGCGTTGGACACGACATGGTGTTTTTCCGGGTCGTAGTCCGCGTCGTTGACGCCAAGCACGATGGTCAGGTCTTCTTCCTTGGCGGGCGCGGTGATGATCACCTTCCTGGCCCCGGCGTCGATGTGCGCCCTGCACTGCGGACCGGTGCGGAAAATGCCCGTGGATTCGATGACGATGTCCACGCCCAGGTCGCGCCAGGGCAGCACCTTGGGGTCGCGCTCGGCATAGTTGCGCACCACCCAGTCGCCCACGTGGATATTGCCGTCCTTCACTTCGGCGTCCACCTTCAGGCGACCGTAGCAGGTGTCGAACTGCAACAGATGCACGTTGGTGGCCACGTCGTACAGGTCGTTGACGGCCACCACTTCCATGGTGTCGGGGTATCGGTCCAGGATGGCCTTGAACACCTGACGGCCTATCCGCCCGAACCCGTTGATGGCAATGCGGAGTTTGGTCATCGGGGGTTCTCCTACAGTTCGTGGATGGTGTTGTTGTATGCGGTGAGCAACTCGTAGTCGGTCTTCAGCGCCTGATGCAAGCGCGCGTTCTCGATGGCGATGGCGCTGAGATTGGCGATGGCCCCGGCGAATTCCACTTCTTCCTCGGTGAAGTTGCGGGCAACTGCGGAATAGACGCGCAGCGACCCGATGGCCTTGCCGTCCACCAGCAGGGGCAGCACCAGGATGGACACCAGTCCTTCGGCTTGGGCGGCTTCCGGGTACTGGAAGCGCGGGTCTGTGGCCACGTCCTGGATGTGCACCACGTTGCCCGCCAGCACCTCGCGGTCAAGGCCGCTCTTGGCGATTTCGATGGGCCCCTTGCGCAGGTAGCCCTTGCTCAGCCCCCACGCCGCGCTGGCCAGCAGGGTGGTGCCGCGCCGGTCGATGAGCCGCAGGGTGCAGGCCTTGGCGTTCAGCGCCCCGGCCACCTGCTTGGCGATGGTGTCGAGCACGGTGGTGGGTTCAAGGCTGGAGTTGATGACGCGGACCAGGTCGTAGAGGGTACGGTAATAGGTGTGTTCGCGTTCGCCCATGGCGATGCCTCCGGGGTTGGGGTTGCGGTGGACGTGCGGCGTTCGGGACATGACGCTGGAGCGGGGTGGGCGCTGCGGCCCGTCGCAGGCCAGCCGTCCGGGGCGCGGCGCCTCGGTCCTTGCCGCGATGGATGCGGGCCGCGTGTACAAGGGCCGCGTGAGTATGGTCCCGTGGTTGTGCGCTGCGGTCACAGGGAGTGCATGCCGCCTTCCGGCGGACGTGCAGGGCCGGGCTGCGGTGCGCGATGGCCGCCGGAAAGCCCGGTTCATGGCATTCTATATCCATTCGGGAGAAAAGGCACAAGCGCGGAAGGCGGCTTGCCGGGACGGGGGCGCGGCAAGGGCGGCGGGTGCAGGGGCCGGGGGTGCAGGGGCCGAGGGGGGGCAAGGGGGGCAGACGGATCGGACGGACTGGCCGGATCGGGAGACCCGGGAGGATCAGGTGGATTGGGCAGACAGGCAGGCCGGGCGGTGCCGAAGGCAGTGGCTGCCGCTATCCGAACACCCCGTGGTCATGCAGGATGCGCACCCCGATGGCGATGAGCACGCCGCCGCCCACCAGGGCCGCACGGTGGCCCATACGGCTGGCGTTGGCCAGCACCCGGCCCAGGTGCAACCCCCCGGCGGTAAAGCCCGCGCACACCACGCCGATGACCACGGCGGGCGTCCAGATGGAAAGCCCGAGGATGGACAGCGAAAGGCCCACGGCCAGAGCGTCGATGCTGGTGGCCACGGACAGCACCAGCAGGGTCATGCCGCGCGTGGGATCGCACTTGCAGTCGGCATCCTCGTCGTCGCCCGCCAGGGCCTCGCGCATCATGCGCACGCCGATGAAGACCAGCAGGCCAAAGGCCAGCCAGTGGTCCCAGGCCTCTATGTAGTCGCGCACGGTAAGGCCCAGCGCCCACCCGGCCACGGGCATCAGCGCCTGGAACAGGCCGAAATGGAACGACAGGCGAAAGGTCTGGCGCGGCGAGACGCAGCGCAACTGCACCCCGGTGGCGACGGAAACGGCAAAGGCGTCCATGGCAAGGGCCACGGCAAGGGCCAGCAGTTCGATGACAGTCATGCGGTGTCCGGCGGCAGGCCTAGAAAGAGGCGTTCATGGTTTCCAGGCAGTGCAGCAGGGCCGTCTTCTGCTCGGTTGTCAGGTCGGCGGTCAGGTCGTCGGTCAGGCGGCGGTGCAGCCGGTCGTGTTCCTCGTACTGCGTCTGGCCGCGCTGGGTCAGGGCCACGAGGATGGACCGCCGGTCGTGCTCGTGCGGGCGGCGCACCACAAGCTGCTTGTCCTCCAGCCGGTCCACCAGCACGGTAAGGGTGCCGGTGGTCACCCCCATGCGCGCGGCCAGTTCCTTCATGGGCAGCGCGCCGTGAATGCCCAATATTTCCAGCGTGTGCGTCTGCGGCAGGGTAAGCCCCTGCTCGCGCACCACGTCGTGCTCCCACGAGGAGAGCTTTTCGTAGAATTCCACGATGGCGTGGGTGAGCTTGCCGGTGTCGGACATGGCGGGCCTGCGTGCGGAGGGTGGACGCCGAAAGGCGCAAGGGGCGCGGCGCCGCACGGATGCGGCGACGCGCCCGGTCCTTATAGCCACCCACGGATGCGGGGGCAAGGGCGGCGAGGCCGGACGGGGAGCCGAACGGGGGCGGGGCAGGATGGGAGGCGCAATGCAAGGCCCACCGCAAGGATGGGCGGGCGGCA
>NZ_VRYY01000049.1 GCF_015731765.1 Nitratidesulfovibrio oxamicus | reverse complement strand
CGAAAGCCACAGCCCGCCGAACTCGCGCAGGGCCTGCCCGGCCACGTCGGGGGGCAGCAGGTCGCGCAGGTCCGTACCCGCCAGCACCCCGTCGGGGTAGCCGAAAGCGGCCTCGAAAGCCCTGTTCACCGCCAGCAGCCTGCCCCCGGCATCCAGCAGGGCCATGCCCGCCACGGCGTCCATGAACGAGGCGCGATAGCGCACCTCGTCCAGGGCGCGGCGGCCCAGATCGCGCCGGGCGGCCAGGGCGTCGGCCACATGGCCGGACACCAGCTCCAGCAGGCGGCGGTCTTCCGCAGAAAACCCCTGCCTGACCCGCGCGGGCACGGCCCGCGGCAGGGGCTGCGTGCCGACCGGCTCTGCCCGTTCCAGGGTATCGGCATGGTCGGCATCTCCCTCGCCCGCCACCCGGCACGCAATGGCCCCCAGCACTTCGCCGGTACGGGTGCGCAGCGGCACGCCCAGCCAGTGGGCGGGAACGGGATCGGGCAGGAGGCATTCGCCAAGTTCGGCCAGTTCGCGAAGTTCGTCGGCGTCCACGCGCACGGTCTCGCCGCGCAGGTACACCCGCGCCGCAAGGTCGCACGGTGGCGCGGCATCCTTGCGCCCGGCTGCCTCGTCGGAAGAATACACGGTACGGCTGCCGTCGCCGGGGTAGACCACCAGTTCCGGCGGCTCGCCCGGCAGCAGCGAACGGAAAATGCGCGTGAAGGCCGCGCCAAGGCTGTCGGGATCGGCCTCGTGCAGGGTGGCGTGGGCGATGAGGTGCAATGCGGCGCGGTAGCGGTCGGGCCGCGCGGTGCCGGGCGTCTGGGCGCCCTCGGTGGCGGACCAGCCCACGGGAAAGGGCACGTCGTCGAAACGTCGCCGGGCCAGGGCCTCGGGCCGGTCGCCGCCCCTATCGGGACGGTCCGTACGTTCCAGCGGGCGCATCAGGTGCACCACATGCAGCGGCTGGCCCTGGGCGTCGTGCACCGCGTACAGGGTGACCGAGGCGAGCATGGTGCCGCCGTCACCCCGCAGGAAGCGCTTGCGCACGCTGCCGCCCTCGTCCTGGCCGGATGCCACGCGCAGGAACAGCGCCAGCACGTCGGCAGTGCCTTCCAGCCCCACCATGCGGGCGCAGAACAGCGAGGGAATGCCCTCCGGGCCGCAGCCAAACAGGTCGGCCATGCGACCGTTCATGTACAGCAGCTGACCCGCCGGGTCGAACACGCACACGCCGATGCCCGCCGCGCCGAACTGCGCGGCAAGGTCACCGTGGGGCCAAAATCCGCCGCGGGAAGGCCTGTCAGGCCCGCAAGGCGCCGGTTCTGGTAAATCAGGCGGAGCCCCATGGGCGGTGGGGAGAGGGGAATCGGACGTCGCTTCGAGGAGGCCGGGTGTGGGCGGAGCGCCCAGTTCTTCCTGCAACGCGCATCGCGCAGGCTTGCCCAGCATGGCGGCCAGGTCCGGCAGCCCGGCGAACAGGCCGTCACCGGCTACGCAGAGGCCGGACGGCAACGGCGACAGGGAGGGCAGTGGCACCCCGTGCGCCTGAGGCGATGGGTTCGCCTGAGGCGAACGGGACGTGTCAGGCTGCGGGGGCGTATCCGACGGACCGACGCGGCGCGCCGCGTCCTTGCCTGCCATTGCCTCGGCCATGGCAGAGCGTTCCGGATCGGCATGCGATTCTGCGGTGCCGGACACGGGATGTGCACCGGAAGGTTCGCGCAACACGTCTCTCCCTGCGGGTCGAAACCCGGTTCACCGACGGTTTGCGATACGGGGCCGGATGTACCGGCGGGGCCGCGTGCCGTGCTGGGCACACCCGAAGGGCGTGCGGCGTCTGGAATGACGGCGGGCAATGCCTGCCGGATCTGGCAGGCCCCGGTCCGTCCACGGCATTGTCCCCTCGCTGCGGGCGGTCAGCACCCACCCAGTCCATCGCCTATCGGTAACCTTGAAAAATGGCAAGAAGGCCACGCGTTCGTTACCCGCGTGTTTCCGGCCCCGGTTACTCCAGGGGCCGCCCCTATCCGCCGCCCTTTCCTTCCGGGGAGCTGGTTGCCGCGTTTCCTGCCCCTTCCGCTTCGTGGTCCGGCAGCGGACAATTTGCTCCGTTCGCCGTCTGCGGGGCCAGAATGTCGCGGTACTCCTCGCCGTACAGGTTCAGCATGACCATGGTGAAGCTGAGAATGAGCGGGCCGTAGATGATGCCCGCCATGCCGAAGGTCTTCAGCCCGCCCAGGATGGACAGGAAGATGTAGAACACCGAGGCACCGGAACTGCCCCGCATGAAGTAGGGCCGCAAAAATGAATCCGCCCCGGCCACCACCAGCGAGCACCACAGCACCAGGAACACCGCCCCCTTCCACTGCCCCATCAACAGCAGGTAGATGGAGGCCGGTCCCCACACCAGGCCCGTGCCCACCACCGGCACCAGCGAGGCAAAACCCATCACCGTACCCCAGAACAGGCCGGGCATGCCCACGATGGCCATGCCAAGCCCCCCCAGCACCCCCTGCACCACGGCCACCAGCAGCCCGCCCACCAGCACGGCGCGGGCCACCCGGCGCAGGCTCTGGATGATCATGTCCTCCTGTTCCTCGCGCAGGGGGCACAGGTATTTCACTCCGGCCACCATGCGCTTGCCATCCTTCAGCATGAAGAACATCACCAGAAGCAGCAGCAGAAAGTGCAGGAAGAACAGCATGGTGTTCCCCAGCACGTACGAGCCCCACTGTATCAGCGTCTGCCCTGCCGTGCGGGACATCTGCAACAGGCTGGTCTGGAAGTCGATGTGCCCCAGGTCGATGAACGGCAGGTTCACCCGCACCCATTGCAGCCACGGCTCCAGGTTCGATTCCGAAAGCAGGGCCGCCGGCCCGCCGCCGCTCAGCCACTTGTTGATGGCCGTCACCGTCTGCATGCCCTGGGGAATCAGCAAGGCCACGAACACGCACAACGGAATGACGATGCACACCACCAGCCCCGTCAGCACCAGCAGTGCGGAAACGATGGAACTGCCCCGCACCAGCGGCTTGCAGCGCAGGTACAGCGGATAGCAGATGGCGGAGAACACCGCCCCCAGGATGAGGGTGTGCAGGAAGGATTCCACCAGTTGATAGGCCAGCCACAGGGCAAGCAGCAGCAACAGGAAGAGGAAGTACGAAAACAGATTGCGCGAGGTGGTAGCGCGATTTCCCTTGGCCGGGATGGTATTCATGGATGGGTGCCCGTTGGTGGGATGCTGCATTTGCTGCACGGATGCCGTGCAGCGGAGGAGGTGGAGGAAAGCGCCTGTGCGGCCCGCCCTTGCGGTGCGCGGGACCGGGGATTTGAATGCGGTCCGGGCCCGGCGCCTACATGGCGCCAGCGGGCTTGCCAGCCAGCCCGCAATAGCCTTCGTCGCCTTCGCCGCTGCGCTGGGGGTGCTTGAAGCGCCACATCATGCATTGGGCGCCGACGCAGAAGCGCATCTTGTCGTCGCTGGTCTTCAGGAAGGGACAGTAGCGAAACTTGGCTTCGTTCTGCGGCATGAGCATGGCGGCCTCCCTTGTGGATACGGCTCGGCGCGGTCTGCCCGGCCTGCCGGCGCCCCGTATGCGGTACGGGCGGCGTGACTGCAAGGACTGGCGAAGATGATACGCAAGACAGGTGCGGAATGCATCCGTTTTCACGGGTACCCCTGTGGAAAGCGCGCCACCTGCCGATAGGAGGGATACGGGGCGACTCATCTCCCCGGAAAGGAGGTGCGCCATGCGGATAGACCAGCTTACCGGTGGCGCGGAGGGCATCCTGAACGTGCTGGAGCAGACCCGCCTGATGCAACAGGACGGGCAGCAGCTTGCGACCATTCAGGCAGACGCCCTTCCCCGGCAGGAACGCCGGGACGCCGGACAGACGCAGACCGAGTCTCCCGTGGCCGTGCGCGGCCTTGGGGAGCACGTGGACGTCACCGTCTGACGCGCGGGCGCCAATGGGCACCGGGGTGCGCCGTGGCGGAACGGTTCCGCTGCGGCGCACCCGACCTTTACGAGAGCAGGCGCATCAGGTCGTCAAGCCCCGTGGCGGGATCGAACGCCCCCAGATCGTGCCCATCCGGCGTACTGGGAGCCATGCCTGCTTCCGCCGGGTCCAGCGCGGCGGGGCGGCCCAGCACGGCAAGGCACATCCTGTCCATCAGTCGCACCCGGCGGCGTGCCTCTGCGGCATCCAGGGCCGGGGCATGCACCCCTTGCAGCATCAGGATTTCCATGTTCAGGCGGCCCAGCCGCTCGGTGAACTCGTCCGCCTCGCGCGCGGCGCGGGACAACCGTTCGCGCCGCGCGCAAAGGGCCGCATGCGCGCTCTTGCCGGGCGGCAGGTCGTGCAGCAGGTCCAGCCACAGGGCCAGCGTCTCGACGTAGCCGGGGTCGGACTGGGGCATGTGCCTGATGAACCGCAGCACCAGGTCAGGGCGACTTTCGCGGACAGGCCCGGGGGGACTGCCCGCAGGATCGTCACACGGGGCGGGGGCGGCTTCCGTCAGGGCGAACCGGGCATCGCGCAGGGCCAGAAGCACCGCCAGGGCCTGTTGTTCCGGCAGGTGTTCCGCCGCGGCAACGGCCATGGAGGCGGGAACCACCCGGTCCAGGCGCAGTCGGCGCACCAGCAGGGCCATGGCCCAACGAGGCACGGGCAGGGTGAGCCGGACAAGCTCGAGCATGCCGGTGCCGGGCGTGCTGGCTGGGTCAGGCGTGCCGGACGCGGCTGGCCCGTGGGACGCAGGGGCAGAGCCCGACAGGTCGGGCAGGTCGGGCAGATCGGGCAGATAGGGCAGATCGGGCAGGCGTGGCGGATTTCCGGCAACGCCGGAGGCATCCGGAACATGCAGCACGGCGGTGGCGTCCGGCGGCAACACGGCCAGCACCGCGTCCGCAAGGCGGACCGATGGCGCACCGGGGTCGGATGCGCCCGGCGCATCCTGGTCAGCCTGCGACGCCAGCAGCCGCTCGACCGACAGGCGCAGGGCGGTGTCCGGGTACAGCAGGTATTCCAGCGCGCCTTCGGCGGCAGTATCGGCAATATCGGGGGGATCGGGAGTGCCCGGGTGCTCCGGGGAACCGGGAGAGCCGGGGGGGCCGTGTCCTTCCGGCTTGGCCCCCAGCAACGGGGCCAGCCGCGCGGCGGCCCCCCGTGCAGGCAGGCCCGCAAGCCCCGTGACACCCAGTTGGGCCTCCAGGAACGCGCGGGCCGGGGCATCCAGGCGCACCCCGCGGGCCAGCCAGTTCAGGATGGCATCGGCAATACGCAGGGCACGCGGGTCCGGCGTCCTGCCGTCCCCGACAGAAACGGCAGGGAGGACGGAGGGCACGACGGGGGCCATGGTCGCCATCGTTGTCGGACTGGCGGCATCCGGCGCGGCATTCCGCCCGGTCGCCCCTGCCGGGCCGAGGGCCTGTGCCGCATGACTCGCGCGGACCGGACGGGCACCACGGAACGCGGGAGCACGGACGGCAAGGCGCGTTCCCCGCTCTGCGCCGCGCTGGGCCGCGACATCGTCGGCCCGGTCGATTCGATCAAGTCGGTCGAATCGGTCGGGCATCAGGCCTTTTCGGCGGCCTTCACCTCGTTCCACAGTGCGTCCTTTTCTTCAAAGGGAAGGTTGGGAAAGTCCAGCCCGCGTTCGCGCGCCAGCGCCTCCATGCCTTCGAAGCGGCGCAGGAACTTCAGCGTGGCGTAGTCCAGCGCGGCGTTGGCCTTGATGCCCTTGCGGCGGCCAAGCTCCACGATGGTGAACAGAAAGTCGCCCAGTTCCTGCTCCTGGCGCTCCTTGTCGCCGCTGGCCGAGGCGTCCAGCCATTCCAGCCATTCGGCCTCCACCTGCTGCTCCACGTCCTCGTCGCTCTCCCAGGTGAAGTCCACGCGGGCGGCCTTGGAGTGCAGGCGATAGGCCTTGACCAGCGGGGGCAGCCCCTTGGGCAGGCTGTCGAACACGCCCCCCGGGGCATCGCCGGACGCGCCATCGGCGGGAGCGGCCTGTGCATCGCCCTCGGCGTCGGCATCCTCGGCCATGGCCGCCGCCTTTTCCTCACGCTTGATGCGTTCCCAGTTGCGCAGCAGTTCCTCTCGGCTGGCGCATTCACCCTCGGCAAACACGTGCGGGTGGCGGCGAATCATCTTGGCGGCGTTGCCTTCCACGGCATCGGCCAGCGTGAACGCCCCCTTGTCGGCATACAGGCGCCCGATGAACGCCAGCAGGAACATCACGTCGCCCAGTTCCTCGCGCACGTCGTGCACCTTGCCCGAGCGGATGGCCTCCACCAGTTCGAAGCATTCCTCGATGACGTAGTCGGCCAGCGATTCGGGGGTCTGCTCACGATCCCACGGGCAGCCTTCGGGGGCCAGCAGGCGGTCAATGACGTCGGTGATGGCCTGAAGGCTGTGGGGAGAATTCGGGGACGCGGATTCGGTGCTCATGGTCTGCGATCCATCGGATGCCCGGCGCGCCGGGCGTTGGAGGTGGGATTGGGGAAGCAGGGATTCGGGTCGGCGTTCGCCGTCCGTCGGCATTTGGGCCAGCGTTCGCAGCTCGTCAGAACAATTGCTGCGGCAAAAACGTCTTCACGTAGCTGGTAATCATCGAAAGGTACGGAATCACGCGAGAATCGCGCACAAACGCGGCGTCTGGCAAAAAATGCAGCAGCACGGCCAGCAGGATGGAGCAGATCAGCAGCCCCTTGGCCGCGCCCATCACCCCGCCCGCCATGTGGTCGAGCCACCCCGCGAAGGTGATGACCAGCAATTTCCGGATGATGCGCGCCACGATGGCCACCACCAGCAACACGCCCAGAAACACACCCACGTAGGCGATGACGTTGACCCAGCCGGGATCGCCCACCACCTTGGCCACATGGGGAGCGGCATCGCCGTGGTGGCGGTTGGCCAGAATGAACCCGCCGATGACCCCCACGAGGCCCGCCACCTCTTCCACGAAGCCGCGAAACAGCCCGCGCAGCACGAACAGCCCGACGATGATCAGGAACGCTGCGTCCAGCATGTTGAAATTCATTCGGTTTCCTTGGGACGAAGAGAGAGTGGAATCCGGGCCCGACAGCGAACCGGGGGCCGGGGAACTTCGTGGCCGCCCGCCACGGGCAGGAAGGCGCCGAAGGAAACTGCCGGGACATCACCGTGACATTGCCGGGGCAGGTCCGGAACAGGTCCGGGACAGGTCCGGGACAGGAACGAAACGGACACGGGGCGCACACGGGATGTTCGGGAAACACGCATGCGGCGCGGGTCCGCAGCCTGCCGGCCCGGGCACGTACCTACCAGAACTCGCCCCGAAGGGGAAGCAAAGGGCGGCAGCACTGATTTGTGGGCAGCCTCGGCGGCGGTGTCGGGGCGGCATGGGGGTGGTGCACGGCAACCCTGTTGCATGCGCCCGGTCATTTCCTGTACTATGCTTCGGGTCCGTGTCGCCCTCGCTCGCCAGGCACATGGGCGCACCTGAACGATTCGGCGCGCCAAACGCCCCTCGCCGGGCCGGGCACACCGCAGACCGTCCAGGCGAGGCATACCGAATCATGCCAGTCTGCCAGCCATGCCGAATCCGCAGAATCTGGCAGACCAGCTGAATCTGCCGAATCAACAGAATCTGCTGAACAAGACCGGACCGCGCCGGACCACGCCGGACCGCGCCAGACCAGACCGGACCGCGCCGGACCGCGCCAGACCAGACCGGACCACGCCGGACCCCAGCAGCCCGGTACACAGGCAGCGAGCCGTTTCGAGCATCTGCCCGCAGCCCCGCACGGAGCCTCATGACACGCATCAGCATCACAGACCTGAAGCCAGGCATGCGCGTGGCCGACGACATCCGCGACGGCAACGGACGCCTGCTGTTCAAGTGCGGCGACGTGCTCTCGCCCGCGGGCCTGCGCATTCTCAAGATCTGGGGCGTCACCGAGGCTGCCGTCATCGGCGAAGAGGGCAGCGAAGGGGACATGCCGCCCATGGTGGCCGCCCGCTTCGACGAAGCCATGGAACGCACCCGCGCCCACTTCGCCCTGCACGACCCGGCCAACCCGCACGTGGCCGCGCTGATGCGCCACTGCGCCTTGCGCCTTGCCGCCTCGCCCCCGCCATGGCCCG
>NZ_VRYY01000048.1 GCF_015731765.1 Nitratidesulfovibrio oxamicus | reverse complement strand
GCCACCAGATTGCCGATGACGCCCCGGTTCGCGCTGGCCGTCCCACCGCCAAGGGCCGAACGCAGCCAGTTCGCCGCGCGCCCGAACGCTCCGCGCGTGGCGGCCACCACATCGCCGCCCTGGGCGCCAACGTGCTCGCTGCCTATGGCCTCCAGCGAGGCGTGCATCCTTCCGAGAATCTGCAAATCGCCGACCATGGGCTTTCTCCTTCGGATTGTGCCGGGCAGTTTCAGGCGCGGCGGACTCCGTATCCGCCACACGCCCCGACGCCACCGTTATTGAGCTGACCGCGCAATTACAACAAGCGTGCCGACGCCATGGGCACCGGCGATCAGATGCGCAGCGCCGTACCCGGCATCAGCATGGCGCAAGCGTCCTCGGTCTTGTCGCAGAGCGCCAGGGCGGCCTCGCGCATGCCCTCGGCCACGACGACCTGACGCTCCAGAAACGCCTCCAGTCCGTTGACATCCAGACCGGCAACGCCAACGGTGTTGGCAAGCACAAGCCCATGCGGTTGGCGCAACCCCACGGCCCCCGCCCCCGCCAACATCAGCCCCACGTTCTGCTCCAGGGCATGGCGGCACACCGCCGCTGCCTGCGCCTCGCCCTGCGGCAACTCGGCAACGACGCTGAAGGCATGGAGCTGGCCTTCAGCGCCCTTGTCCCGCTCCAGTTCAAGGTTCACCGTCACATCGTCGAAGCGCAGCACGCAGATGCCATCCCCGTCGAAGGCAAGGCCGTCCATGCCCATGCGTGCGCCAAAATCCCGTAATACCCTGTCGATGGCTTCCATGTGTCCTCCGTGGTGAGTGAACCTCGCGGGCCTGGCCCGCAAATCCGTTGCCGCCCGCACGGCAAGCGGACACTTGCGTGCGGCCCGGCAGGCGCTGTCGACGTTGTGCGCCGTGATGCACGCAGCGGCCATGTACCGGCAGGCCGGCTGCATGGCCTGCCAGCGTACCCGGGGCAGCATCGTCACGGGTATCCTGCATCAGCCCCTGTGCCCGTGCAGCCACTGCAGGGGGGCGGCACGCCGGGCAGCCACCCCTCTCGGCACGCGAAAGGTGCAACTGCCAACGTTGTATGCGCCCTCAATGGACTGCCGGAAAATGCATGGTTCATGCCGCAGGCGAAACGCCGACAACGCTCGACCCTGCGGTGCACTTCAATTACCAGCAGGGCGCGCTATCAATCAAGTTGCACATGTAAACCGACGCACCGAACTGCGCACACCGATTACACTTCCCGGCGCCACCGACATGCCGCACCGTTGCGCTGCCTTCCTTTTCCGGGGGGGCCTCGACACTGCCAGTCATTCCGCCATTCCGCCCGCCATGCATTTCTAACGGCAATCAATCACATAATAATTGGTATCTAATACGCAGGCCTCCATGTGTTCAGTAATCCGCATACTGGCTGCGTGATGACAGGCCCACCCATAACCGAGAGGTCATGCCATGGCTGTACATATCACGAAGGCGGACATCGCCGTCCGGCAGGTCGAGGCCTACCCCCAGATACGCGCCACCCTGAAGTCCGGCGATCTCTTCTTCACTTCCGGCAACTACCTCATCTCGAAGGCTATTCAGGAGGTCACCAATTCACCATGGAGCCACGTTGGCATCATTTTCGTCATCCCCTCCATTGATCGGGTACTGCTGTTGGAAAGCGTGGAGGACATGGGGGTGCGCTTCGCCCCCCTTTCGAAGTATCTGTCCGACTACGAAGGGAAAGCCCCCTACAAAGGGATGATCGTCACCGCCACGGTGTCGGGCGTCGAGGACACGGTATTGGCAACCCTTGCACAAAAGGGCGTTGACCAGTTGACCAGACCCTACGACAAGGCCGAGATCGGTCGCATTCTGGCCCGGGTGATCCTGGGCAAGGGAAAGCTGCGCCGCGACAAGGAATATATCTGCTCGGAACTGGTGTACGAATGCTTCATCAACGCGGGTATATCCCTGCATGCAAACCCCAAGGGGTTCGTGAGTCCGGAAGACATCTGGCAGGACGAACGCGTCAACCTTGCCCAGCGCATCCTGTAAGCTTCGCGCGCCGCGGCTGCTGACGACAAACGGCACAAACCGAAAGCCCCCGTTCCTTGCGGAGCGGGGGCTTCGTCGTCTTGGAGCACCGGGCGAAGGGCGAGCTTGCCTGCTCCCCGTTCCCCCGAACCTGCTAGTCGGTGACGATCATGACGCTGGAGGCCTTGACCATGGCCTTCACGGCCGAGCCCTTCTTGAGGCCCATGTCTTCCACCGAACGCTTGGTGATGATGGATACCACTTCGATGCCGGGGGCCACCTCGATGATCACTTCCGAGTTGACCGCACCAACGGTGATTTCCTTGACCTTGCCGGGAATAAGATTACGGGCGCTGACTTTCATGATGGTTCTCCTGTCATGACTGTGCGTGGATATGCGATTTCCTGCGCGAACGGTTCACCGCAGGGGAATTCATGTATACAAGATAACACCTGCGAAGATTCATGCAATGAAAATTATCGCGACTTATGTCTGCCCTGAAAAATTCGTGACTGTTTCTGCGTTTTCCGATGCCAATCATGCATCCTGAAAAACAATCCCGAAAACGCCGGCGCAGGTTTTTATGGAAACATCATGCGCGCACGCCCCGGACTGCGGGCATGCGGCCTCGCCCCCGAAGGCGCACGATACCGCACCCACCCCGGCGGACAACCCGACCCCGACAGGACGTCCGGCACCCCCCTCAGCCCCTTCCGGACTGCTACCGCGCCATTACCGGTGTTGCCCCATCACGGGTGCAGTCCCCATAACCGCATGGAGCCCCACATGATCACAAAAGAAAACCGCACCATGCCCGCTACGGCGTTGACATGATTTTTTCATTCTGGCATTTCCAGTAGCACATTTTTCTCTTTTTTATTCTTAATGCACATTCAAATTCCGGAGAACGACATGCCGACCCGGTCGCCTTATGCTGACTCCCATTTCCCGCGCCACCGGCTGCGTGCGCTTCTGCGGCCAATGCTTGCCGCCCTCATGCTGTGCACCGTGGCGCTGGCGGGCGGCCTTACCGCATACGCCGCCGACATTCCGGCGGACACCCTGCGCTATTCCTGGCCCTCCAACGTGGGCGAGCTGAATCCGCACAAGTATTCGCCCAACCAGATGTTCGCCCAGGGCATGGTGTACGAGCCGCTGGTGAAGTACGCCAAGGGCGGCGCCATCGAACCCTGGCTGGCCGAAAGCTGGACCGTGTCGCCCGACGGCAAGGCGTACACCTTCACGCTGCGCAAGGGCGTGACATTTTCCGACGGCACGCCGTTCGATTCCAAGGCCGTGCGCATGAACCTGGAAACGGTGCTGGCCAACCGCGCCTCGCACGACTGGCTGGAACTGGTGGCCCAGATCGACAGGGTGGAAACGCCCGACGCCCGCACAGTGCGCCTGGTGCTGAAAAACGCCTACTACCCCACGTTGCAGGAACTGGCGCTGATACGTCCCGTGCGCTTCCTGTCCCCGTCGGCGTTCCCCGCATCCGGCAACACCGCCGAGGGCATCAAGGCGCCCATCGGCACCGGCCCGTGGAAGCTGGTGGAAACCCGCAAGGGCGAATACGACGTGCTTGAGCGCAACGACGCCTACTGGGGCAAAAAGCCCGCCATCAAACGCATCGTGGTCCGGGTCATTCCGGACCCCAATACCCGGCTGGTGGCCTTGCAGGCGGGTGAACTTGACCTGGTCTTCGGCGGCGGCGGACACGGCGGCGGCCAGATCAGCCTGGAAGCCTTCGACGCCCTGAAAAAGGGCGGCAAGTACGCCACCTACCTTTCGCCGCCGCAGGCCAGCCGGGTCATCGCGCTGAACAGCAAGAGCGGCCCCACCGCCGACATCGCCGTGCGCAAGGCCATCCTGCACACCATCAACAAGGACGCCATGGTCAAGGGCATCTTCCTGAACGCGGAAGCGCGCGCCGACACCCTGTTCCCCCCCACGTCCCCCTACTGCGACCTGAAGCTGCCCCCCTACGCCCACGACGTCGCCAGGGCGGAAGCCCTGCTGGACGAGGCGGGCTGGAAACGCACCGCCCCCAAGGGCCCGCGCATGAAGGACGGCAAGCCGCTGACCGTGGACCTGTGCTTCGTGGGCAACGACGCCCTGCAAAAGGCCATCGCGGAATTCCTGCAATCGGAACTGGCGCGCGTGGGCATGCAGGCCAACCTGATCGGCGAGGAAGAAGACGCCATCGGCGAACGCCAGAAGAGCGGCGCCTTCGGCATGGTCTTCGGCGACACCTGGGGCGCGCCCTACGACCCGCATTCCTTTGTCAGCGGCATGCGCGTGCCCACCCACGCCGACTACCAGGCCCAGCTCGGCCTGCCCATGAAGGCCGACATCGACGCCAGGATCGGCAAGGTGCTGCTGACCACCGACGAAACCGCGCGCCAGAACCTGTACCGCGACATCCTGACCACCCTGCACGACCAGGCCGTGTACCTGCCGCTGACCTACCAGACCAGCATGGTGGTGCACACCGCCCGCGTGGACGGGGTGCACTTCGGCGCCATGGACACGGAAATCCCCTTCGAGGACATGCGCCTGAAATAGAAGCGACAAACGGGAGGGCGGCCACGCGCCGCCTTCCTCTTGCTCCATCCGCCTGGATACATCGGCGCCGTCCCCCTTCACCGCATTTGTCTTCCTGATATTTCCGAGGAAAACTGCCTTTCTTCCTTATACTTCGCGCCGGTCTTTCCGGCGCGGATGGCTGGTGCGGGCACGATGCAAGGGATTACGAGTTTTCGTGCCGGGCAAGGCGAATCGGCGTTTTTGAGCGCAGCGTACTCTTGTACGTGAGCATCAAAAACGCCGATTCAACGCCGCCCGGCGCGGAAAGACGGATTCCGCCAGCAGTGTGTTCGCATGCACCGCGACACACCCAACAGCCGCCCCAGCCCCGGAAACCACGCATGCCCGCCTACATACTGAAACGCCTCGCCGCGCTCATCCCCCTGCTGCTGCTGGTCTCGGTGGTGGTCTTCCTGCTGCTGCGCGCCGCCCAGGGCGACCCGGCCATGGCCTACCTGCGCCTGTCGCGCATTCCCCCCACCGACGAGGCCCTGGCCACCGCCCGCCGCATGCTGGAGCTGGACCTGCCCCTGTGGGAACAGTACGCCAGCTGGCTGGCCCGGGCCGTCACCGGCGACTTCGGCAACTCCTACGTCACGGGGCGCCCGGTTCTGGGCGAAGTGCTGCACTACCTGCCCGCCACCCTGCAACTGGCCGGGGCGGCCCTGCTGCTCACCCTGATCGTCAGCATCCCCCTGGGGGTCGGCGCGGCCCTGCACCGCGACCGTCCGCTGGACAACGCCGCCCGCACCCTGTCCTTCACCAGCGTATCCCTGCCCAACTTCTGGCTGGGCTTCCTGCTGGTGTGGCTGTTCGCGGTCAAGCTGGGCTGGCTGCCCGCGCTGGGGCGCGGCGGCCTCGAACACCTGGTGCTGCCCGCCGTGACCCTGTCGTTGATGTCCATGGGCATCAACACCCGGCTCATCCGCGCCAGCCTGCTGGAAAACATGCACGCCCGGCACATCATGTATGCAAGGGCCCGCGGCATTTCCGAACACGGCGTGGTGTGGCGGCACATGTTCAAGAATTCGCTGATCCCGGTGCTGACCTCGCTTGGCATGCACGTGGGCGAACTGCTGGGGGGCGCGGTGATCGTGGAAACGGTGTTCGCATGGCCGGGCGTGGGCCGCTACGCGGTGTCCGCCGTGTACAACCGCGACTATCCCATATTGCAGTGCTTCATGCTGCTGATGACGGCCATCTTCGTGCTGTGCAACCTGGCCGTGGACATCCTGTATGCATGGGCCGACCCGCGCATCCGGCTGGGGGAGGACCGCGCATGACCGGCCACACCGGCCACACCGGCCCGGAAACCCTCACCGCCGACGCGCCCCTCACCGTGCCTGCACCCGCGACCATCCCGGACGCGGCCCCGGACAACACCCTGCTGCGCCAGTTGCTGTCGCGGCCCACGGCACTGGCCGCGCTGGCCCTGCTGTGCATCATCCTGTCCATGGCCGTGTTCGCGCCCGTCTTCTCTCCTCGCGCGCCCGACGACGTGGACATCTCCCGCAAGTTCGAAGCCCCCAGCCTGGAAGAACCCCTGGGCACCGACCACCTTGGCCGCAGCACGCTGGCCCGGCTGTGCCACGGCACGCGGGTTTCGCTGTTCGCCGTGGGGGCCATCCTGACCTGCATCGTGACCGTGGGGCTGACGGCGGGCTGCGTGGCGGGCTACGCGGGGGGCCGGGTGGACAACCTGCTCATGCGCGCCTGCGACGTGTTCATGACCTTTCCCACCTTCATCCTGGCACTGTTTCTGGTGGGGGTGCTGGGGTCGGGGCTGACCAACGTGATCATCGCCGTGGCCTGCACCCACTGGGCCTGGTACGCGCGGTTCGCGCGCGGGCTGGTGCTGGGGCTGAAGCAGCGCGAATACGTGCTGGCCGCGCGCGCGGCGGGCACCCGCCCGGCCCGGTTGGTGCTGCGGCACATCCTGCCGCCGGTGCTGGCACAGTTGCTGGTCATGGCCGGGCTGGACGTGGGGCACATGCTGCTGCACGTCTCCGGCCTGTCCTTCCTGGGCCTTGGGGTGCGCCCCCCGACGCCGGAATGGGGGGTGATGATCGGCGATGCGCGCGAATACATCGCCGCCCACCCGGAACAGCTGCTGTACCCCGGCCTGATGATCTTCGTGACGGTGATGGCCTTCAACCTGCTGGGCGATGCCCTGCGCGACGCGCTGGACCCCGCCGCCGCGCGCGACACGGAACGGGACGCCGCCTGCGCGGCGCACGGGGCTGACGGACTGGACGAGCCGGACGACCCAGCAGGGCGGGACGAGCCGGAATATCCCGCTGCCACAGGCAACGGCCCGGCGGATTTCAACGCAGTGCGTTCGGGTGTGCGCGAGGGGGCGGCATGAACGACACGACATCTTCGCCCACTGGCCCCATGACAGCACCCGCCACTGCCCCCGTGCCCGCCCCTGTGCCAGCCCCCATGCCCGCCCTGACGGTGCGCGGGCTGGAACTGCGCCGTTCCGCCCATGTCGCCGCCGCGGGAACCGGCAGCAACGGGGACACCCCTCCCCTGGCCGCCCCCCCGCTGGTCGGGCCTGTGGATCTTGCGGTGGAACGCGGCCAGGTGGTCTGCCTGGTCGGGCCCAGCGGCTGCGGAAAGTCGCTGACCTGCATGTCCCTGCTGGGCATGCTGCCCGACGGCGTGGCACGCACGGCGGGCACCATCCGCGTGAATGGGCAGGCCGTGGACGGGCAGGCCGCGTACGGCGCCCCGCCGGAACAACTGCGCCTGTTGCGCGGGCGCGGGGCTGCCTACGTGCTGCAGAACCCGGCCAGTTGCTTTGACCCGGTGTTCACCATCGGCACGCATTTTCAGGAAACCCTGGCCGCCCACCTGCCCACGACACCCGGAAGCGGCACCCGGCCCGACTGGCGCGCGGCGGCCCGCGCCGCCCTGCGCGAGGTGGGGTTTGACGATGCGGACGCCATCCTGCGCCACTACCCGTTCCAGATGAGCGGCGGCATGCTCCAGCGGGTGATGATCGCCCTGGCCCTGGTGCTGGACGTGCCCCTGCTCATCGCCGACGAGCCCACCACCGACCTCGACCTGCCCTCGCAGGCCCGCGTGCTGGACCTGTTGGACCAGGTACGACGCACCCGCAACATGGGCATCCTGCTGGTGACCCACGACCTCAGCGTGGCGGCCCGCATGGCAGACCGCATGGCCGTCATGCGCCATGGCCGGGTGGTGGAACAGGGCGACGTGCGCGAACTGTTCGCCGCGCCGCGCCACCCGTACACCCGCGCCCTGCTGGCCGCCCACCATCGCCTGTACGGCCTGTGCCCGCCGCACGGGGACGACGCCCCGACCCAGCATCCCGCCACAGCCCCCGCCGCCACAGCCCCCGCCGCCGCAGGTCACCCATGAAGGATACCGCCATGCATCCCGATACTGTTCCCGCCATGCCCGCCGCGCCTGCCGCTTCTTCCGTGGTCGGTACGCCCGGCAACGACGCCCCGCCCCTGCTGGAGTTGCGGGGCGTCACCCGCAGCTACCGCACCGGCGGATGGTTCGCCCCGCGCCAGGAGCGGCAGGTGCTGCGCGGGGTGGACCTGACCGTGCGCGAAGGCGGCTGC
>NZ_VRYY01000047.1 GCF_015731765.1 Nitratidesulfovibrio oxamicus | reverse complement strand
CGGCAACCGTCGCGAGCGGCAGGGCGTCAGGATGTGCGGATCGGGAGGGGGCAGCCGCGCCGCTACGCCTCGGGGTCGTGCGGGGCGCGGATGACGCCCCGGCCTCGGCCCTCGGGAAACCGGCAGTAGTAGCAGCGGCCCTTCTGGCGGAACAGCGGCAGCAGAACGAACCCGGCCACGAAGCCGCCAAGGTGCGCCCACCAGGCGATGCCCGCGCCGTCACTGCCCAGCGAGGTCAGTCCGGACAGCAATTGGGTGACGAACCATATGCCCAGGTAGACCACTGCGGGCAGGTCGAAAATCAGCGGGATGAACAGCAGCGGCACCAGCGTGGTGACCCGCGCGTGCGGGTACAGCAAAAAGTACGCCCCCAGTACCCCGGCGATGGCCCCGGACGCTCCCACCACCGGCACGGTGGACGAGGCGGAAAAGACCATGTGCGTCAGCAGGGCCGCCAGCCCGCAGGTCAGGTAGAAGATGGTGAAGCGCACCGGCCCCATGACGTCTTCGATGTTGTCGCCGAAGATCCACAACGTCCACATGTTCACCAGAAAGTGGCCCCAGCCGCCGTGCAGGAACATGTGCGCGGCAAAGGCGATGACGCCCCCCGGCGGATAGCCGGAGGTCAGCGCCCAGTCCGGGTGGGCGAAGCGGGCGGGCACCACCCCCATGAAGTGGAACAGGCGCAGGGTTTCGCCGGGCGTCAGCGTCTGCTGCCACAGAAACACGGCAAGGTTGGCGGCAAGGATGCACCACACCGCCCATGGGGTGTGCACGCGTGGAATGGTGTCGCGCAGGGGAAACATGCGCTAGCGTCTCATGCCTGCCACAGCGAGGCAAGATGGTCGGCAATGCGTGCATCGCGCGCGGCGCGCAGGCGGGTCAGTTCGGCCAGCAGGCCGCGCGTTCGGCGGGCCAGGTCCTCCGGCGTGCCGGAATTGTCCACCACAAGATGGCAGGCGCGCATCTTGTCCGCTTCCGGCCATTGCCACGCCTCCATGGCGGCGATCATGTCCGGCGGCCAGCCGCGATGCGTTTCCAGCCTGCGGGCGCGTTCCGCGAAGGGGCAATGCACCCCGACGAGGAGGATGCTCGGCAGGATGTTCGGCGGCGTGCCCGCCTTCCAGCCCGCTTCCAGGAACAGCGGCACTTCGGCCACGGCCACGGGGACGCCCGTGGCTTCGGCCTGCGCGAAGAATGCATCCATGGCGTGCCGGGCCAGCGGGTGGATCATGTCTTCCACCTCGCGGCGCAGGGCATCATCGCCACGCATGGCCGCGAACAGGGCGCGCTTGTCGACCGGTCCGGCGGGTTCTGGCACGAAGCGGTCGCCATAGCGGCCCCGCAACAGGTGGTGCCCGCCGCCTCCCGGCTCGTACAGTCGGGCCACGGCTGCGTCGGCGCTCCACACCGGCAGGCCCGCCTCGCCCAACTGGCGGATGAGGGCCGACTTGCCGCAGCCCGGCGAGCCGGTCACCACCACCCGCTGCATGCGCCGCGACAGGCGCATGGCCAGCGCGGCGAAGTCCGGCGGGGGCGGGCAGGTGAAGTGCATGTCCCTGTCCGTTTCCGGATGCCGGAACGACAGGCGCCAGGCGTGCAGCATCTGGCGCGGGGGAAAGTCCGGCAGTTCGCCCGCTGCGGGCGGCACGGCTTCCGACGGGCCGTACACCGCGTCCTGCCACAGGGGGTGCCCCAGGTGGGCCATGTGCACCCGTATCTGATGCGTACGCCCGGTGAAGATGCGCACCGCCACCAGGGCGAATCGACCGCCGGGGTCTGCCAGCAGCACCCGCCAAGCCGAGCGGGCGGGCTTGCCGCCACGGTTTTCCGGCACCACGGCCATCTTCACCTTGTGCAGCGGGTGGCGGCCAATGGGGGCATCCAGTTCGCCCTGCGGCGCAGGCACGCCGTGCACCAGGGCCAGGTATTCCTTGTGCACTTCGCGCTCGGCGAAGGCGCGCGACAGCTCCAGCCGCACAGCCTCGGTCAGGGCCACCAGCAAAAGGCCGCTGGTGTCCTTGTCGATGCGGTGCACGATGCCGGGGCGAAAGCCCTCTTGCGCGGCCAATTCGGGAAAGTGGCGCACCAGCCTGTGCACCAGCGTGCCTTCCGGGCAACTGGGGCAGGGGTGCACGGTGAGCCCCGCGGGCTTGTCCAGCACGGCGATGGCCGCATCGCGGTACAGCACGGCCAGGTCGCCGTCTTCGGGTGTTACCTTGGCGGCTGGCACGGCCAGCGTGAGGGTTACCGTCTGGCCCGGCTCCACGCGGGTGTTGGGCACGGTGCACGCGCGGCCCTGCACAGTGGCCGCACCCTCGCGGATGGCCCGCTTGACCTTCTCGCGGGAGACGGCATCGCCGTGGCCGTCCCTTTCGCGCAGGCCGGCCATGACATCTCCCAGATAACGGTCCAGGCGCTGTCCGGCGTGTTCGGGGGCGACGGTGAAGGAGTGGGTGCGCGTTTCGGCCTGGGGGGGCGGTAAATTCGACATGTTTGGCAACGGTTGTGCTTTCTCTTGACCGATGGGGGCGTGTTTTTTACAACCTGTGCGTTTGGGGGGCAAGCGCCCCTGCACACCGAGACAGACAAGGAGACCTATCGTGGCCGTTACCGTGGTGAATCATCCGTTGGTCAAGCACAAGCTGGGCATCCTGCGCCAGCACGACGTGCCGGTAAGCGAGTTCCGGGCCATTTCCAACGAAATATGCCGCCTGCTTACCTACGAGGCCACCAAGGACCTCGAAACGGAGAAGGTCACCATACAGGGGTGGGCCGGGCCTGTCGAGGTGGACCAGATCCGCGGCAAGAAGATCACCGTGGTGCCCATCCTGCGTGCGGGCCTTGGCATGCTGGACGGCCTGCTGGACATGATTCCCGGCGCCAAGGTGAGCGTCGTGGGCATGTTCCGCAACGAGGAAACCCTTGAGCCGGTGAAGTACTACGTGAAGCTGGCCAAGAACATCGAAGAGCGCATGGCCATCATCATCGACCCCATGCTGGCCACCGGCGGCACCCTGAACGCCACCATCGACCTGCTGAAGGAAGCGGGCTGCCCGCAGATCAAGGGCCTGTTCCTGGTGGCCGCGCCGGAAGGCATCAAGAAGGTCACCGACCGCCATCCCGATGTGGACATTTACGTCGCCTCGGTCGACGAACGGCTCAACGAGCACGGTTACATCCTGCCCGGCCTTGGTGACGCGGGCGACAAGATATTCGGCACCAAATAAGGCGCACCACGGGGCGGGACAGCAAATGTCCCGCCCCTTTTTACGGGGGGCCTCGCCGTTCC
Organism: Nitratidesulfovibrio oxamicus; assembly: GCF_015731765.1. GTDB lineage: Bacteria > Desulfobacterota > Desulfovibrionia > Desulfovibrionales > Desulfovibrionaceae > Cupidesulfovibrio > Cupidesulfovibrio oxamicus. The sequence continues at coordinate 4,999 of NZ_VRYY01000047.1, read as the reverse complement.
CCGTCATACCCTGCGGCACGGCCCCGGCAATGCCGGGCACGCCGCACGAACACAGGTTTTCCGCAAGGCGGCAGGGCGGTTGCCCGAACCGCGCCGCGCAACGGCCCCGCGCCCGCGCGCCGCGCGCATGCACACACCACATCAGCACTTTTCGGAGAGGGCAATGGCCAGAAAGACCATCCAGGTGGAGGAAAAGGTACCGTTTCTTCAGGGTATTCCCCTGAGCTTCCAGCACCTTTTCGCAATGTTCGGGGCGTCCGTTCTGGTGCCCACCCTGTTCAAGATCGACCCGGCCATCGTGCTGCTGATGAACGGCATCGGCACCCTGATCTACCTGGTGCTCTGCAAGGGCAAGGCCCCGGCTTTCCTCGGCTCCAGCTTCGCCTTCCTGTCGCCCGTGTTCGTGGTGCTGGGCGCGGACCAGGCCATGTGGGGCGCCAACTATTCCTATGCGCTGGGCGGGTTCATCGCCTCCGGCTGCATCTTCATCGCCGTGGCCCTGATCATCTGGAAGTTCGGTCCGGAATGGATCGGCGTGGTGCTGCCGCCCGCCACCATGGGGCCCATCGTGGCCCTGATCGGCCTTGAACTGGCCGGGGTGGCCACCGGCATGGCGGGCGTCATGCCCGACGCCAACGGCGTGTACAATTCCACCGCCATCATCATCTCCATGACCACCCTGCTCACCGTGGCCTTCGGCTCGGTGCTGTTCCGGGGCTTCATGGCCATCATCCCCGTGCTGACCGGCATTGCCGTGGGCTACGCGGTGTCCATGGCCCTTGGCGCCGTGAACTTCGCGGGCGTGGCCGCCGCCCCCGTGCTGGCCACCCCCACCGTGTACGTGCCCAAGTTCGACATCAACACCATCCTGATCATCATTCCCGCCGCGCTGGTGGTCATTTCCGAGCACATCGGCCATCTGGTGGTCACCGGCAACATCGTGCAGCGCGACCTGACCCGCGACCCCGGCCTGCACCGCTCGCTCATGGGCGACGGCGTGTCCACCGTGCTGTCCGGCTTCTTCGGTTCCGTGCCCACCACCACCTACGGCGAAAACATCGGCGTCATGGCCATCACCCGCGTGTACTCGGTGTGGGTCATCGGCGGCGCCGCCGTCATCTCCATCCTGCTGGCCTTCGTGGGCAAGCTGTCCGCGCTCATCCAGTCCATCCCCACCCCGGTCATGGGCGGCATCTGCATCCTGCTGTTCGGCGTCATCGCCGCCTCGGGCATCCGCATGCTGGTGGAATCGCGCGTGGACTACTCCAAGCCCGCCAACCTCACCCTGACCGCCATCGTGTTCATCACCGGCATCAGCGGCGTGCCCGTGCAGGTCGGCTCCGTGCAGCTCAAGGGCATGGCCCTGGCTACCGTGGTGGGCATGATCCTGTCGCTGATCTTCCATGTACTGGATCGCAGCGGCGTTGCGAGTTCGCAAACGGATTTGTAAGAGTATTGAGGATAACCGGGGGAAGGGAGGGGGCTTTGAAAAGCCCCCTCCCTTCCCCCGAACCCCCAACCCTCCCGCAAACTTTTCATTTGGTTCGTTGCATCCCTGTCGCGGTAACGCGGCGGGGATGTTTTTTTGTGGAGGTAGAGAGGTATATTCGCGGCGCCATGGTTTGTATGTTTATCCACGGTTACGCCGAAACGTGAGTGCAACGCACGGCAGCCGTTATGCTAGTCTTCGAGCATTACGGATGGCGATCGCAACGCGCGAAAGCCCTTTGCCCGCCGGAGGCAGTGTGAAAACTGTCCTTGAAATGGAACGGCCCGCGCTTCGTGAGAAGCGCGGGCCGCGTCATTTGAATCGGGATGTCAGCGGGTGGCCTACAGCCCACCGCGCGCGGTGATGTGCCGGGTCAGTTCCGCGAACACTCCGTCGATGTCCAGGGTGGTGGTGTCCACCGTCACGGCGTCGGCGGCGGGGCGCAGCGGGGCCACGGCGCGGTTGCGGTCCATGTCGTCGCGCTCGCGGATCTGGGCGGCGATGGTGGCAAGGTCGGCGGGCTGGCCCTGTGCTTCCAGTTGCTGGCAGCGACGGCGGGCGCGTTCCTCTGGCGTGGCGTCCAGAAAGAACTTGTGGCACGCCGCGGGAAACACCACGGTGCCCATGTCGCGGCCTTCCACCACCAGCGCGCACGAGGCCCCCAACGCCTGCTGCGCGGCCTTCAGCCGTTCGCGCACCACCGGCAGGGTCGCGATGCGCGAGGCCAGCGCGGCCACTTCCTCGGTGCGGATTTCCTCGCCCACGGGCACGCCGTTGCAGGACAGCACGGAAGCCCCACCCGCCCCGGACAGCGCGAAGCAGAAGCCTTCCAGCCGGGCGCGCAGGTCGCCTTCCGGCAGTTCGTGGGCACCGGGGCCCAGCTTCCAGGCCAGGGTGCGGAACATGGCGCCGGTGTCCAGATAGGCCACCCCCAGTGCGTCGGCAAGCCGTTTGGCCAGGGTGGTCTTGCCCACGCCCGCCGGGCCGTCCAGCGTGACGACGGGGACGGTGGACGCGGTGTGCGCGGCGTTTGCCCCGGAGCAGGCGCGACACGTATCAGGCATGGGCCATGATCTCCCCGGCAGCCTTCAGGAACGCCGCGTTCTCGTCCGGGCTGCCCACGCTGACGCGCAAAAGGTCGGGCAGGCCATAGCTTTTCAGCGGGCGGATGATGATGCCGCGCCGCAGCAGTTCCTCGAACAGGTGCGCCGCGCTCTTGCAGGCCGGGGCCGGGCGGAACATCACGAAGTTGGCCTTGCTGGGGTACACGTGGCAACCAAGCGCGGTCAGCCCCTCCGTCAGCGCAGCGCGTCCCTCGCTGGTCACACGCAGGGTCTCGGCGCGGAACACGTCGTCCGCCAGCGCGGCCAGGCCCGCCTCTTCGGCAAGGATGTTCACGCTGAACGGCAGCCGCACCCGGCGCAGGTAGTCGGCCAGTTGCACGGGCAGGATGCCGTAGCCAAGGCGCAGCCCGGCCAGCCCGAAGCTTTTGGAAAAGGTGCGCAGCACGGCAAGGTTGGGGAATTCCTCGATGCGGGCCAGCAGCGAGTGGGCCGACTCGTCGCCGCAGAAGTCCATGTACGCCTCGTCCACCACCAGCAGGCAGCCGGAGGGCAGGGCGCGGGCCAGCCTTTCCAGGTCGGCCACGGGGGGGCAGAAACCGGAGGGGTTGTCCGGCGTGGTCACGAAGACCACGGCGGTGGCGTCGTCCACCAGCGCCATCAGGCCGTCCCAGTCGAAGGAGAAGTCCGCCGCCAGCGGCGCCTGCCGGAATTCCACCCCCGCCAGCCGGGTCTGCAATTCATAGATGCTGAAGCACGGGTTGAACGCCACCACGTTGTGCACCCCCGGCACGGCCCGCACCCGCACGATGAGGTCGATGATCTCGTCCGAGCCGTTGCCCGCCACCACGCATTCCGCAGGCACGCCGTGATGCGCGGCGATGGCCGACGTCAGGCGCGGGTTGCCCGACTGGGCATAGCGAAAGGCCAGGTTCGCCTTGTGTCGCAGGGCATGCTGCACCACGGGCGAGGTGCCCAGCGGATTTTCGTTGCTGGCCAGTTTGATGACGTGGGCAAGGCCGTACCTGTCGCGGATTTCGTCGATGGACAGGCCGGGGGTGTACGGCTTGAATCCGCACACCTCGGGACGCACGGCGCTGGGCGAGGCCAGCGGAAGTCCCGTGGGGGCGCCTGCGCTGGCTGTTTTGTCGGCACACATGGGGGCAACATGCTCCTTCGTTGGGCGCGCGGCGGGGCGGGGTGCGCCCGCCGTCGCGGAAGACCCCTCAGATAGTCCAAGGCGCCCGCACTGCGCAAGAGGCGGCACTGCGCAGGGGGCATGCACGATGCGCCACCGGGCCCTGCGGTGCCGGTCTGGCCGACTCCGCGCGGCGGGCCGTCCTGCACCACCCGGCGTCGGGCGTGATCTTACGCATCCCTCCCCATTCCTCCGTATCCCCCAGCATCCTTGCGCATCCTTTGCCCGGCCTCTTGCCGTGCCCGGTCTGGTGCGTATATCGTGAAGGATGGCCGCGTGCCCGTGCGCGGCTGGCACAGTGCCAGCTTCGCGGGTACGCGGATACAGGGAGCACGGGACATGCAAGCCATGCAGGCCATGCAGGCCATGCAGGGCTGGGCGAACACTCATGCGGTTGCACGCGGGGCAGCACAGACGGAGGCGGACATGATCGGCCGGAACGATACGGACAGGTTTGCGCGCGGTGCCGGCAGGCCCCGCGTGGTCATCGTGGGGGGCGGCTTCGGCGGGCTGTGGGCGGCGCGGCGTCTGGCGCGTTCGGGCCGGGTGGACGTGGTGCTGGTGGACCGCAACAACTACCATACCTTTTTGCCGTTGCTGTATCAGGTGGCGGCGGCGGAGATAGAGCCGGAGCAGATCGCCTATCCCCTGCGCGGGGTGTTCCGGGGGCAGCAGCGGGTCAGCGTGGCGCTGGCGGACGTGCGCGGGGTGGATGCGGACCGGCGGGTGCTGCATACCGACGGGCCGGATATTCCCTACGACCACCTTATCTTTGCGCCGGGCAGCCTTACCTCGTTCTTCGGGGTGCCGGGCGCGGCGGAAAATGCCTATACCCTGAAATCGCTGGAAGATGCGGTGCGCCTGCGCAACCACATCCTGGCCTGCTTCGAGCGGGCCAGCCTGACCGAAGACCCGGCCCGGCGCGCGGCGCTGCTTACCTTCACCGTGGTGGGCGGCGGCCCCACAGGGGTGGAATTTGCCGGGGCGCTGGCGGAACTGGTGCGCACCCCGCTGGCGCGCGATTTTCCGGAACTGGCGGGCAAGACGCCCCCGCGCATCGTGCTGCTGGAAGCGGCGGACGGCCTGCTGATCGGCTTTCCCGAACAGTTGCGCGCCTACGCCCGGGACAGGCTGGCCCTGATGGGCGTGGAGGTGCGCACCCGGGCCGGGGTGGCCGAGGTTGGCCCCACCGACGTGCGCCTGGGTGACGGCCTGCGCATCGCCACCTGCACCGTGGCCTGGACCGCCGGG